>JAYUYY010000229.1:0-2582 GCA_043752225.1 Sandaracinaceae bacterium
CTCACTGGGTTTTTGTCCGAACTGTTCACCTGCGTCCGTCCTGGTTGCGGCACCGGTGCGGCAAAGCGTGTCGGCTTCGAACGATTGACACGAATCGCCGGCTGCCGAAGTTGTGCTGCGCGAGCCCAAGTTGAGCGCGTCGATCTTCGACATCTTGCGCTCCACCACGCGGCTGTAGAGCGTGTTCTTCGGTATGGCGTGGTACCTGGCCCACGGGTCGAGCGTGCGTGACTCGCCGTCGATCGCGTAGAGCAACTGCCCGGCCTTCGGCTCAACGTGCGCGGATACGGAATCTGCTTTCCGGGTGAGGGCGTGCATGCAGGCAGTAAGACGGCAAGGTGTTGCGCAGCGACCAGGGTGCTGTGGGCAGAAGTGTTGAGCCGCGTGGGGACGCTTGGCCGGGATGGCCCTTTTCAGACGGCGACGTACAGCGCAGGGGCACCCTACTCACGGGCCGCGAAAGCTTAGTCAGCGCTCGGGACACAGGTTGCCTTTGGCCGATTCGGTCAGTCCTTGGCCGCTTCGCGCAGGGGCACCGCCGCTAGCTTCCGAGTCGTTCTTCATCGCGGAGGTGCCCTGTGTCCAAGCCTGAGCTTGCTCTCGACTCGACGAATCTTTCGAGGCGCGCGGCGCCGGGACCGCGTGCCTGGCCGGTGCTCGGAGATCCGGGCGCGCTGCGTGCGAGCAGCAACTTGCTGCAGTACGTAGAAGGGCACTGGCAGCGCTACGGCGATGTGTTTCGCGTGCGCATGCTGGGCGCTTCGTTGCTGGTGATCGCGCATCCGGATGCGATCAAGCACGTGCTGTGGAGCAAGCGGCAGAACTACGTGAAGGGCAAGGCGTACGACGGCGTGCGTCGCGTGCTGGGCGCAGGTCTGGTCACGCTCGAAGGCGACGCGTGGAAAGAACGGCGCACGCTGGCGCAGCCGGCGTTCCATCGGCGCTCGCTGGAGAAGCTCACCGCGTTCATGGTCGACAGCGGCGCACGTTACTTCAACGGCTTACTGACACGTGCGCGCGGCGGGTCGATCGAGATCGACGCGGTCACCGAGATGACCAAGCTCACGCTGGATGTCGTGGTCAATGCGCTGTTCGGTCAAGCGCTGGACGATGCCAAAGTGCCGTACGAAGCGCTGTCGCACGCGCTCGAGCTGATGAGCCAGGGCAGCAACACCGTGGTGCTGCCAGCGTGGGTGCCGACGCCGCACAATCTGAAGCTAAATCGCACGTTGGCCGAGCTCGATCGCATCGTGTTCGACATCATCAATCATGCGCGCAAGGCGGAGCGCGACGATGGCTCGCTGCTCTCGATGCTGCTGACTGCTCGCGACGAGCAGGGGGCGCCGCTCGATGACCGCGCGATCCGCGACGAGGTGCTCACGCTCTTCATCGCAGGCCACGAGACCACGGCGCTCACGCTGACCTGGATGTTCGCGCTGCTCGACAAGCAGCCGTTGGTGCTCACGCGCATGCAGGCCGAGGTGCGCGACGTGCTCGGCGGTCGCGACCCGAGCTTCGCGGACATCCCGAAGCTCACGTATCTACGCCAAGTGATCGACGAAGTGCTGCGCATGCGTCCGCCAGCGGCGTTCGTGGCGCGCAACGCCGTGGCGGACGACGAGATTGGTGGCTATCGCGTATACGCCGGTGAGGTGGTGCTGTTGTTCTTTTGGGGCACGCACCGGCACGCGGAGTATTGGAGTGAGCCCGAACGCTTTGATCCCGAGCGCTTCACACCGGAGCAGGACAAGGAGCGCAACTCGTGGAGCTACCTGCCGTTCTCGGCGGGCCCGCGCAGCTGCATCGGCAACATGTTCTCGCTCACCGAGACGGTGCTGTTGCTCGCGCAGCTGTTGAACCGCTTCGATGTCGAGGTGCAGCCGTGCGCGCACGTCAAGCCGATCGCGATCGCCACGGTGCGGCCATCGGATACGGTGCGCGTGGTGCTGAAGTCGAAGGTGACAGCGTGAGCGCGCAGCTCGCGGTAACCACGCGTGCCGCTGTTGGCGTCATGCTGATGTCGTGCGTGCTCTCGGCGTGTCAGCCCGACGTCGTGGGCGCCGGCTACTACGCGGACCTCGATGCAGGGCCGGCGCGCACGACGCCGCGCGGCGAAGCGGGAACACTCGGCGGCGGTGCAGGGACAGGCGCGTTCACGGGCGTCGGTACGGCCGGCACGCAAGCGGGTATGGCTGGCGTAGGCAGCATGCCGGGTGGCACTGCAGGCGTGGACATGGCTGCCGCTGGTGGCGGCGGGGAAGACAGCGAGGTCGATCCTGCGTGCGACATGCGCGGGCGTTGGATCATCACGCATCACGTCGTGGTGGACGGCTTGGGGCAGCTGCAAACCTCGCACTCGTGGAAGTACTTTGAGCTTGCGCAGCAGGGCGAGACGCTCACGGTCACCAAGGGCCTGCACTGCGGCGACGACGTCGTCGCGCGCACCGCGCTGGCCGCAAGCGCCGACATGCACAGCAGTTGGCCCGGCGCGATGACGCACACGCCGTATGCGGGCTTGACGGGCACGAGTCACAAGAGCGCGGCTGGCTGCGACGTGAGCTTCCAGCGCCACTACTCGGTGC
>JAYUYY010000230.1:0-2579 GCA_043752225.1 Sandaracinaceae bacterium
GCTGCTCTTCGTTCGCGACCGCTGCGAGCGCCGCGTTGCCGAGGCCTTGGCGCGGGATCGTGAGCGCGAGGCCCACGTCGCCCCAGCACAGCTCGATCAGGCCGAGCACCGTCGACATGTTGGTGCCGTTGCGGATGCCCGTCGTGCGCGGCTTGCCCTCTTGCTTGAGCTTGCCTGCGCCTGCGCCGCCGGCGCTGTCGCCTTCATTCATACCGTCGAGCACGGCCGCGAGCAGATCGAGCTCCTTCGGATACTCGTGCTCGGCCAGATCGTACTTGCGCGAAATCGGACGGAAGACCTCTTGGCCGACGGCGTGCGCTTGATCGATGAACGCCTGAAGCTTCTTGGGTAGCTCGAGATGCATGGTTTAGCTCCTGTTCCTTCTTCTTCGATTCAAACGAACATGCCGCCCGAGATCACGCCGAGGGCGCGCAAGTCTCGGTACCAGCGTTCTGCGGGGTGTTCCTTGGTGAAGCCATGGCCGCCGAGCAGCTGCACCGCGTCGGTGCCGATCTGCATGCCCTTCTCGTTGCAGAACACGTGTGCGAGGTACGCCTCGCGATGAAACGGCAGGCCTTCTTCGGCGCGCGCCGCAGCGCGCCAGGTCAGCAAACGCATGCCTTCGAGCTCGGTCGCGATGTCTGCAACCTTGAACGCGACCGCTTGGCGATGGCTGATCGGCTCGCCGAACGCTTTGCGGTCGTTGCAATACGGCACGACGTAATCGAGCACGGCTTGCGCGGCGCCGAGCGAGAGCGCGCACCACGCGAGCAGCGAGCGATCGAGGAACTTCTCGTACTCGAACGCACCCGGGTCTTCGCCGAGCAGCGCGCTCTTCGGCAAGCGCACGTCGTTGAGATGCAGCGCGCCAAGGCTGGCCGCGCGCAGGCCCATGCCCGGCTCGTTCTTCACGGTCACGCCTACCGCTGAGGCTTCGACCACGAACACCTGCGGTCCGCGACCGACCAGCTCGGCCGCGACCAGGAACAGCTCCGCGGTGCTCGCGAGCGGCACCAAGGTCTTCTCGCCGGTCAGGATGTATTCATCGTTCTCGAACCGCGCACGCGTGCGCAGCTCACGCGGCTCGAATGCAGCGCGGCGCTCGGAGATCGCGATCGACGCGATCGGCACCAGATCGCCTGCGAACGGCGCGAGGTACTTGGCTTGTTGATCGGCGGAGCCGAACGCTGCGAGCGCATTGGCGACGCCGATCGGCGCAAGCGCTGCGACCGCAAGGCCCATGTCGCCGTACGCCAGATCTTCGGCGACCAGCACCTGCGTGACGATCGAGCTCTCCGCGGCCGCGCCGCCGAGCGACTCCGGCACCGCGAACTGCGCGAGGCCGAGCTCTGCGAACTGCGCGGCAAAGCCTTCCGGCGCGACGCATGCATCGTTGGCCTTGGCGGCTGCATCGCGCATCGCCTCGCGCGCAAAACGCTGCGCGGTCTCGCGGATCATCTGCTGCTCTTCGCTGATCGAGAGGTCGAAGAGGTCGCTCTTGCGCGCCGCCGTCGGCAAGCGCTCGGGCTTGAGCAGCTTCTGCGCGGCCTTCCACTGCCGGCCGATCGCCACCGCGGCGCGAAAGCCTTCGCGGGTCGCGCGATACGCGATGCGTTGCGTCGGCTGATAGAGGCCGTACTTGTGCAACAGCTCGTTGCCCGCAAGCTTGTTGAGGGCCGAGAGCGCCTGGGCGATGGGATTGAAGCTCATGCTGTCTCCTTGTCTTTCTTCGGCTTGAAAAGCGCAGTGCGCGTCAAACGCAGTAACTCGTTCACTTGGCGATCGTTGTGTTGGCGATCGGACTCGACGCGTTGCGCGCTGTCGCTGGTCAGCACCGCTTCGGCGACGCCGCGCGCGCCGACGCTCGAGAGCACGAGCACGATCACGTTGAGCACGTAGGCTTCGGGATCGACGTCGGGGTAGATCAAGCCGACGCGCTGGCCTTCGCGGATGTACTGCGCGACGAGCAGCACCCACGGGCGCAGGTTGTCGGCGAGCAGCTTGCGCATCTCGTCCGGGTGATCGAGCAGCTCGCGCACCAACAGCCGCGCGCGATCGGGCTCTGCTTCGAAGAAGCGCACCAGCTCGCGCGTGAGCGCATCGAAGCGGCCGTGACCGCTCGTGACCGCTTCGAGCATCTGCGGCAGGCGCTCGCGCCAGTGACCGAAGAGCTGATCGAGCACCGCGCGGCGCAGCGCGTCCTTGGAAGCGTAGTGGTAGAGCAAGGTCTGCTTGGTCACGCCCACGCGCTCGGCGATCGCTTGAAGCGAGGCGCCTTCGTAGCCGTGTCGTGCGAAAAGCTGAGCCGCGACGGCTCGGATCTGCTCGGCGTTATCCACTGCCAGATGTGTCTACCAGTCGGTAGACAACCGCGCAAGTCGATCGGGGAGCATTATTGACGTCTGAACGTAGTTTCAGGCTACAAATAGCGTGGATTCTGCCGCAACTTCGTCGTAAGACCGACAACGAGGTTGGGGACGCCAGGGCTTGCGAGCGCGGCTACCGGGTGGTAATCAAGCTGCGACCACACGGTAGACAAGGCGTCCTTTTATAGGGCGCCGATGGGGAATGACCGGTGA
>JAYUYY010000231.1:0-6733 GCA_043752225.1 Sandaracinaceae bacterium
CGGCGGCTGCGAAGTCACCTGCGAACCAGAGACGGACTGCGCGCTCAACTGCGGTACCGACGATGGAGGAAAACCGGGAACCGAGTGCCCCGACGGTCGCCTGATCTGCGGCACCGACTGCTGACGGATCGCAGGTCGTCGTGTCCGCGTCGAGCAGGAGCGTTTCTACTCGAGCACTGCGCAGCCGAGGATCACGTCCACCACCGTGGTCGGGTCGCTCTTCAAGCGGTCGCACGCTGCGCCGCACAAGAGCACGCGGCTGGTGTCTTCGGCGCCATCGGGACCTACCGGAAACTGCCAGCCGTCGGTCGCGTCGCATGGGCCCGCGGCGTGCGCCAAGCACTCCGGCGCGCTGCCGTTCTGGCTCATCTGCACGTTCACGTTGAGCGCATTGGCGCCGTACGGCGCTGCAAACTCGCATGCCAGCGCTTGGCCGCTGACCTCGCCGAGCGTCTGCTTGAGCACGTTCGCGAAGTCGGTTTCGGTGCTGAGATCGAAGTGGCAGTCGCCGACATCGCCGTCGGGATCGCCGTGCACGCAATCTTCGCTGCGCGCGGTGCCGCCTTCGAACGCGAGCTGCGAGAGAAACCCGCGTGCGCCTTCGCTACCCGGCGAGCCGATCACGAATGTGCGGATGTTCGCTTCGCGCGCCTTCTGCACCTCGGTCTGCAAGAGCAACGCGCGCGAGGCCATGAGATCCTCGACGTTGTTCTCGTCGCCGGCCATGCCGCAGCTCTCTTCGCCGTCGGTGATCAGCACGACGTAGCGATTGCCGGTCGCGTGCAGCTCTTCGTGCAAGTGGTGATAGCCGAGCACCACGCCTCCGACGATTGGCGTGCCGCCCGCGGGCGACGCGTTGTCCATCGCCATCGCGAGCGCGGCTTGTTGGGTCGGGTCGACCGGGCCAAGGCCGACCAGCGGCGTCGAGTCGACACCGCAGTAGCCATCGGTGCTGAACATGCTGAGGCCAACGGTCGCGTTGCTGTTCTCGAGGCCGGTGAAGGCCTCCTTGAGCGCGCCGATCGTCGTCTCCCAACGCGAAGGCTCGATGTCGCTCAAGCGATGCGGATCCGCGTTGCACTCTTCAGTGGTCTGAAACGGCGGCGCGTTGCACGCCATGCTGCCACTGCGATCGACTACGAACAGCATGCTCGCTGGCACTTGCGCCGAGGCGTAGCTCTTCGCGTTGCAGTCTTGCCTCCCTGCGAGCTGAGAGCAGACGCTAATTGCTTCGCTGTCGACGCCCGTGTCGGTCGTGCCGCTCGACGCGCACTGACACATGCCGAGCTCGTGGCGCGCATCGCAGAACTGCGTGCCGGAGATCTCGCCATCGGGGCAGTAGCAAGGCAAAGGGCCGACCTCGCAGAGCGTCGCGGGCGGTAGCGAAGAAGTCGCCGCGGTGCCCGACGTGCCGGAAGCACCGCTCGACCCTGCGTTTTGAAAGTCGCTGCCTGGAGCGCGCATTCGCGCCGCTTCGGCGTCCGCGCCGCACGCGCTGAGCGTTGCCGCGACGACCACACTGATGAACGAAACCGAGAGCTTCTGTGCGTACTTCATGGCTTGCACTCCAGAAAGCAGTTGGACAACGCGCTTGCTTTTAGACACGTGACGCCCATGCCGGGAAAGAAGGCCTCACACTCCGAGTCCATCACGCAGGCAGGCGGCCCAAAGCCGTTGGCGCACAGCAGCTTGTTCGGCCCGAACTGTCCCGGCGAACAGGTGAAGTTTGTCGGACACGTCGCAAGCGTCGTGTCGCTCGTATCGGTCGGCAGCGCTGCGGCCCAGGTGCCGAAGCCTCCAAAGCCATCGCGCGGAAAGTCACGCGGCAACATCGGCGCGAGCGATCCCGGCGGCATGGCGGTGCTCTCCGCGACGTCCCATTGACCGTCGACGATCGTATGAGTCCGCGTGTCGTAGTTGCCCCACATCACGCCTTCGAAGCTCTGCGGCAGAAGGCCTGGCAAGAGGATCGAATACGAGCCGCCGATGATCCGCGCGGTGAAGGTTTTTGTTCGGCAATCGAGCTCGCCCTCGAGCGCCGACTCGAACGGGAAGACGCCGTCCGCAGTGCCGTCCATGCGGCCTTCGATCCGCAGCACGGTCTCGCCACCTTCGGCCGGCATCACGTTGAACTTGAAGCCCGAAGGTTGTCCGGGGATCGCGAGGTTCGCGACCGGCACCGCGAGATCCTCGATCGGCGCGAGCGTCGCGAGGTACGACCAGTACAAGCCGCCGAACGTGCCTTCGTATACGCCGGGCAAGCAGCCGCCGAGATCGACGTTCGTGATCGTGCGCTCCCAGCTGAACGTGATGTCGCTGCGTTGGTTGCCGGCGAAGCTCGGGATGACTTGCGAGCTGTCACCTCCGCATTCGCACGCACCCCACGCGCTGCCGCTGCACACCTGGCGACCCGCATTGCCGTCGGCACAGACGCAAGGTCCGGTGCGGTTGAGCTGCCCGCACGCTCCGGTGCTCGCATTGGGCGGTTGGGTGCCTCCCATGCCCGCGGCGCTCATGCCGGTGACGGGTTGTCGACTCGTGCTGCTTGCCGCATCCGCGCCGCACGCGGCCAGGGCTCCAGCCGCAATGGCGATCAGCGCAAAGCTCTTTCCGATCTGCATGCGTCGCTCCTGCCCCGATGACTCGCGTTCCAATTCGGGGTCTGTACCGGATGTGCGCACCTGGCTCTAAAGCGGCTCGATCTTAAATCGATGTCTCCCTCGATGGCCGTTTGGGACCCTCTATCGCGAGTCTTCACACGCGCAACCACGCGTTAATACGGGGATCTTCGCGAGTGAGTAACTAAGGCCAACGCCTAATCGGTGCCGCATACACGCAGCGTCACGCTGCTGCGGAGGCTGGAGGTGAGCTCGGTTTGGGCCTGCTCGAAGCTCTCCGAGCGTTCGAGGTGAGCGCGCGCTCCGCCGAGCGCGGCATCCAGAAAGCGCACCCCGAATCGGCCCCACTCGTCGCGCACCCAGCGCTCGAAAAAGTACGGCTCCTTGGCGCTGAGCTCGACGGCCGCGTGCTCGCGCAGGTCCTTGAGAATGCCCGCGGTCAGCGCGTCGATCCCGACTCCGGTGCGCGCGCTCGTCTTATGGATGGGCACGCGGTCGCCATCCCATGGGCGCGCAAGCCCGATGCTGCCGCGCAGCATGTGATAGCTGCGCTCGGCCGAAGGCTCATCGCACTTGTTGAGAATGAACGCGTGCGGGATCTCCATGATCCCGGCCTTGAGAAACTGCACCTCGTCGCCCGCGAGCGGCTGCAACACCAAGTACACGCGGTCCGCGAGATGCCGAATGTCCGATTCGCTCTGACCGATGCCGACGGTCTCGATCAGCACGCAATCGAAGATCTGTGAAAGCAGCCGACAGACTTGGAAGCTCCACGGCCCGAGCCCGCCCAGCTCCGTTGCCGAAGCTTGGCTGCGAAAGAACACGCGGCGCTGCCGTTCATCCAGCGGCAAGCGCATGCGCGTGCGATCGCCGAGCAACGCGCCGCCCGAGATGTGGCTCGAGGGATCGATGGCGAGCACCGCGACGCTGAGCTCGCGATCCGCGGCCAAGAGCTCGAGCGTGAGCCGAGCGAGCAGCGACGACTTGCCGGAGCCCGGCGTACCGGTGATGCCGATCATCGCTGCCGGTCCCCGTTTACGCCGCATGCGCAAGTGCTCGAACACCTGCGCGCGCGCCTCGACCGCGCCTTCGCGTTGATCCTCGAACAGCGACACCAGCGACGACACCGCGAGCTTGTCGCGATCGAGCGCGCGTTCTACGAGTGAGAGCGCTGTCGCGCCGGAGCTCCTCTCCGGGTCACGCATCGTGGGCGCGGTCGCGTCGGCCGGGACCTTGCCATCACGCTTCACGAAACACCCTCCTCGAGCACGCCCACGATCGAATCCATGATGTCGATCAAGCTGTAGTCCGAAGGCGTAAACACCTTCTTCACGCCTTTGAGGTGCAGCTTCGCGAAGTCGGCGGTCGGGATGATCCCGCCGAACACGACCTTCACGCGCTCGGCGGCGCCGTGCTCGCGCAGCTTGTCCATGATCTGGTCGGCGAGCTCGAGGTGCGACCCGCTCAGCACCGAGGCGCCGATCAAGTCCGCGCTCTCTTCGACCGCCGACATCACGATCTCGTCCGGGCTCAAGCGAATGCCGGAATAGATGACGTCGAAGCCCATGTGCCGCGCGGACACCGCGATCACCTCGGCGCCATTCGAGTGCCCATCGAGCCCCGGCTTACCGACCACGATCCGCGGCCGATGCCCGAGCTTGCCCATCAGCCCATCGACCCGGCCGCGAATCGTATTGACGCGATCGCCTTCGAGCCCGAGCCGCTGACCATCGATGCCGGTCGCCGGTCGATACTCGCCGAACACGGAGCGCAGCGCTTCGGCCCACTCGCCCGTGGTCACACGCGAAAGCGCGCACTCGATCGAGGGCTCCATCATGTTGTCGCCGTTGCGCGCGGCCTCGCGCAGCTTCACCAGCGCGGCCTGCGCGCGTGCGTCATCGCGCGTCGCGCGCGTGCGCTGCAGGCTCGCGAGCGTATCGGCGACCGCATGATCGTCGATCTTGAAGAGGCCGCCATCGTCTCCGGACACCAGCGGCGAAGGCAGCCCCTCCGTCCACTTGTTCATCCCCACCACGATCTGCTCGCCGGTATTGATCCCCCGCATTCGATTCGACATCGAACGCACCAGCGCAGACTTCATGTATCCGGATTCGATGGCGGCTTTCACCCCGCCCATCGCCACGATCTTGTCGACCTCTTGCATCGCGTCGCGCTTGAGCTCCGCGACCTTCGATTCGATCGCGGGGTTGCCTTCGAACAGATCGGGGTACTCGAGCAGGTCGGTCTCGTAGGCGAGGATCTGCTGCAAGCGCAGCGACCATTGCTGATCCCAGGGCCGCGGCAGCGAGAGTGCTTCGTTCCACGCCGGCAGTTGCAGCGCGCGACAGCGCGCATTGCGGCTCAACGTGACGCCGAGCGCTTCGATCAAGATCCGCCACGCGTTGTTCTCGGGCTGCGCTTCAGTCAGGCCCAGTGAGTTGACCTGCACGCCATAGCGAAAGCGCCGGTACTTGGCGTTGGTCACGCCGTAGCGCTCGCGCGTGATCTGATCCCACAACTCGGAGAACGCGCGCATCTTGCACATCTCCTCGATGAAGCGAATGCCAGCGTTCACGAAGAAGCTGATCCGCCCGACCGCGCGCTGGAAGTCTTCGTCGCTGAACCGGCCGCGCGCTTTGAGCAGGTCGAGCAAGCCGATCGCGTTGGCGAGCGCGAACGCCAGCTCTTGCACCGGCGTCGCGGCGGCTTCTTGCAGGTGGTACGAGCATATGTTCGACGCGTTCCATTCCGGCATCTCGTTCAAGCAGAACTCGTACATCTCCGCGATGATCCGCAGGCTGTGCTCGGGCGGAAAGATGTACGTGCCGCGCGCCAAGTACTCCTTGATCAAGTCGTTCTGCGTCGTACCCGCGAGCTGCTTGGTGTCGACGCCGCGCTCGCGCGCCAGCGCGACGTAGAGCGCGAGCAGCCACATCGCGGTGCCGTTGATCGTCATCGACGTGTTCATCTGCTCGATCGGGATCGAGTCGAAGAGCTCGTGAAAGTCATCGAGCGAATTGATCGGCACGCCGACCTTTCCGACCTCGGGCCGCGCGATCCGGTGGTCGGAGTCGTAGCCGCACTGCGTCGCGAGATCGAACGCGATCGAGAGGCCGGTTTGACCCTTCGCTAGGTTGCCGCGGTACAGCTCGTTGGACGACTTCGGGCTCGAGTGGCCCGCGTACGTCCGGAAGATCCACGGCGGCTCGCGGGTCGCGCGGCCTTCTTTGTCGAACAGCTGGTGCGCGGGAGGTTGGGCCTTGTTTGTCATGCTTCATTCGCAGATTATGCAAATGCAGCCGCGCGACAACGCGATAAAGCGCAGCAAATTGCGAGATAAAAACGAGCAGTTTGCGAAGTTTGCGAATGTCTAGCCCGCCATGACCAAGCTGTTCGTCGGACCCCGGTTGCGGCGCATGCGCGAGGATCGAGGCCTCACGCAGGTGGCGATCGCGCGCGAGCTCGAGCTGTCCGCGAGCTACTACAACCAGATCGAAAACGACGAGCGACCGCTGACCACTGCGCTGATCACAAAGGTCGCCGTGCTGTTCGACGTCGACGCGCAGTTGTTCGCCGACGATCGCGAGGGCCGCTTGATGGCAGACATGCGCGAAGCGCTGATCGCGTCGGCGCCCGATGAATCGATCACGCTGGCCGAGCTGCGCGAGGTCGCCAGCGCCATGCCCGGCGTCGCGCGCGCGCTGATCGCGATTCAGCGCCGGCACCGCGAAGCGCTCGAGCGCATCGACCTGATCGCCAGTCAGCACGGCGGAGATCGCGACGTCGCGACGACCAGCACGAGCCTGCAGCCGCACGAGGAAGTGCGCGACTTCTTCTACGCACGCCACAACTACATCGGCGAGCTCGAAGCCGAAGCAGCGCGCATCTTCGCCGATGGACGCTTCACGATCGGCGACGTTGGCGCAGGCGTGGCGCAGCGCTTGATCGACAAGCACGGTGTGCAAATCGAAAATGCTGCGTTGGATGACGAGTCCGGTGCACTCGCGCAGCGTCGCTACGACACCGAACGCCGCGTGCTTTCGTTGCACCCGCACCTGAGCGAGAGCCAACGCACGTACCAGCTCGCGCTGCAGCTGGCGTTCCTGGAAATCGGA
>JAYUYY010000232.1:0-2575 GCA_043752225.1 Sandaracinaceae bacterium
CAGGGGCGGCAGGCCAGCCTGCGCGTGGTAACGACCGGGTCCATCCTGTCGCTGGTTCATACGTCGTCCATGCCGCGAGGCATCGTGCTCTGAGTCTTGTCGTCGCTGTCTCCGACCTCGGTCAGCGTGGCTTCCGTGAGCAATAGCACGCTGGCGACCGAGACGGCGTTGGTGAGCGCCACCCGCACGACCTTGGTGGGGTCGATGATGCCGGCCTCGAGCAGGTCCACGTACTTGCCTGTCGCCGAGTCAAAGCCTTGCGTGCCTTGGCCCGAACGCATCTTGTCGACCACGACGCCACCATCGACGTCGGAGTTCGCCGCGATCTGCCGGGCCGGGACTTCCAGCGCGCGCGCAAGAATGCGTAGCCCCGTGCGCTCGTCGCCATCGCAGCCCGCGGCCTCACGCTCGACTGCATCGATGACGCGCAACAGTGCGAGCCCAGCGCCCGGCACGATGCCCTCCGCGGTGGCGGCTCGCGTGGCGCTGATGGCGTCGTCGAACGCGTCCTTCCTGGTCTTGAGCTCGGCTTCGCTCGGCGCACCGACCCGAATCACCGCTACGCCGCCCGCGAGCTTGGCGAGTCGCTCTTGCAGCTTCTCGCGATCGTAGTCGCTGGTGGTGTCTTTGATCTCGTGCTTGAGCTGATCGACACGCGCGGCGATCGCTTGCTTTTCGCCGCTGCCGCCCACGATCGTCGTCGCATCGCGCGTCACGATCACGCGCGCCGCTTTGCCCAGCTGCTCGTCGCTCACATTCTCGATCTTCATGCCGAGATCCTCGGAGATCACGCGCCCGCCCGTGAGCACAGCGATGTCTTCGAGCATGGCCTTGCGGCGATCACCGAAGCCTGGTGCCTTGACGGCGGCGCAGGGCAAGGTGCCGCGCAGCTTGTTCACGACCAGCGTAGCGAGGGCTTCGCCGTCCACGTCTTCTGCGATCACCAAGAGCGGACGGTTGGCCTGCACCACGCGCTCGAGCAGGGGCAAGAGCCCCGTCATCGAAGAGATCTTCTTCTCGCACAGCAGGATCCACGGCGACGCCATCACGCACTCCATGCGCTCAGGCACAGTCACGAAGTAGGGCGAGAGATAGCCGCGATCGAACTGCATGCCCTCGACGACTTCGAGCTCGGTCGTGATGCCCTTGGCCTCCTCGACCGTGATCACGCCTTCGCTGCCCACGCGCTCGGTCGCTTCGGCGACGAGCTCTCCGATGGCCGGATCGTTGTGCGCCGAGACGGTCGCAACCTGAGCGCGCTCCTTCTTGCTCTGAATCGGACGCGAGAGCGCTGCCAGAGCCTTGGTCGCGACTCCGAGCCCGCGGTCGAGCCCGCGCTTGAGATCGATTGCGCTCGCGCCGGCGACCACGTTGCGAAGACCGTCCGCCCAGATGGCGTGCGCGAGGATCGTGGAGGTGGTCGTGCCGTCGCCGACCTCTTCGCCGGTGCGCACCGCGGCCTGGCGCAGCACGCGCACTCCGAGATCTTCCTCGGGGTCCTGCAGCTCGATCTCTTTGGCAACCGTGACGCCGTCGTTGCACACGATGGGGTTGCCCCAGCGCTTGCCGATCAACACGCTGCGCGACTTCGGGCCGAGCGCCGCGCCGGCGCGATTCTTTCGTTCAGAGGGTGGTGCCGCGCAAAGCGTGCGCGATATGTGTCCCGGTGGCTGCGTAAGCGTTCGTGTACGCGTGCCCACGAACCTGGCACGGCAGCTGCTTTAGTAGGACTCAGCAACGTTTGCCGAGGAGCGAGACTATGACGACGAGCGAGACTATGACGACGACATGGGTGGTGGTGGCTCATCAGACTGGGGCTCGCTTCATGGAGCACCGACCGGGTTTCGGAAAGAATCTCACGCTGGTGCGCGAGCTGGCGAACCCCGATGGCCGCAAGAAGAATCACGAGCTCGAGAGCGATCGTGCAGGCGACTCGTTCACTGGTACGCGCGCCTCCGGTGGCCGTCGTGCGATGTCCCATGAGCACACGGCGCACGAGCACGTGAGCGAAGTCTTTGCGCGTCAGATCGCCGCAGAGGTCGAGCATGCGCGCATCGAGGGGCGCTTTGGCGCGTTGATCCTGGTGGCGTCGCCGAAGTTGCTGGGCCTCCTGCGCGATGCGCTGAGCCCGACCACCGCACGCCTGGTCGTGGACTCGATGCACAAGGATTTGGCCGCGGTGCCTGCACGCGATCTCGCCGAGCACATCGCGAGCGTGCTGCCGCTCTGAGCGCTCGGGATGCCGAGCTGGGCACAAGCGCCAGGTATTCATTCGCTCGGTCCCTATTCGCTCGCAACCATCGTCCGCCACCAAACACCAACGCCCCGCAGCTGTTGGCTGCGAGGCGTTGGCGGACCATGGAGAGCGTTGCGGAACGTGGCTGCCGAGACGGTGACCGAGATTCAGACCTTGGAGCGGCGCAGATACGCCGGGATGTCCAGAACTGCTTCGTCGTGGATTGCGCTTGCGCCGAATGACGCGCGCGCGACCTGCTGATGCTGGGGTACACCCGGCATCGACACCTGCTGCGCGTGCCCATGCGCGTGCGTATGGCCGTGCGCGGGGGGCGGCTCG
>JAYUYY010000233.1:0-6724 GCA_043752225.1 Sandaracinaceae bacterium
CTGCCAAAAAGCCGAGCGTCAATCGGTTTTTTCATTCGCGCGCTTCGCCTCACCGAGCCACTGCCTCACCGAGCCACTGCCTCCATCACCGCAAGGCCGGATTCGCGCGGGCAGTGCGTTGTGTTCACGACATCGAAGCGCTGCAGCTCGAGGAGCGAGCGCAAGCCGCCGCGTGCGCCCTCGAACCACAGCGCGCCAAGCTCCGGCAGATCGCGCGCCGATTGGTCGACTAGCTTCAGCGCGTGGCGATGCAGCGCGAGCTCGTCGAACAGCGCGACCACGATCGCCTCGAGCTCCTTGCGTGCATCGCCGCGTCGCTTGGTAAGCAGCGTGGCGACGAGAGGAAACACCTTGCTCGTTGCGAGTTGCTCGGCGATGTACTGCGCGGTCGCGCCGGCCGCCGGCGTGCGCACGGGTAGAGTGATCGAGATCGAGCGCGGGCTGGGCGCGTCGGCGAAGCGACACGCCAAGTCGAAAAGCGCCTCCTTGCTCTCGACGTACAAGTAGACGGTTCCTTTGGCGATGCCCATCGCTTCCGCGACGTCGGAGATCTGCGTCTGTTTGTAGCCGCGTTCTATGAACACTCGGCTCGCCGCTTCGACCAGCTCATCGAGTCGTCCAGGGGGGACCTTGCGAGGCATGCTTCGTGACCACGACAACTGACTCAGTCAGTCACGAACATACTTTGCAAATGCGAAATTGCTTGTTTTGCAGGTTGACTGCGGCCGACTATTCAACAAATCTGTTGAATATGGGCGATCGGGCATTCAAGGATCAGCTCTATGCGCAGCTAGCTCGCATAGGCAAAGCGGTCAGTAGTCCGAGCCGCTTGGAGCTGCTCGAGCTGCTCGCGCAGTCCGAGCGGACGGTTGAGTCGCTCGCGAAAGAGATCGGGCTTTCGATCGCAAACGCTTCTCAACACCTGCAGACGCTGCGCGAGGCGGGCCTGGTCGAGAGTCGCAAGCAGGGTTTGTTCGTGCACTACCGCCTCGCGGACCCGTCAGTCATCGATCTTGCGAGCGCGTTGCGCGTCACAGCTGAGAATCGCCTCGCCGAGCTCGGGCGCATCGTTGCCGAGCACTTCGGCGATCGCTCGGATCCGGAGCCGGTGCAGATGCACGAGCTGCTCGAACGCGTGAGATCCGGCAAGGTGGTGATCCTCGATGCGCGCCCGAGCAACGAGTACGCGGCCGGTCACATCGCCGGCGCGCTCTCGATACCGCTCGACGAGCTTCAAGCGAGCTTGAAGACGCTGCCGAAGAGCAAGGAGTACGTCGCGTACTGTCGTGGACCGTATTGCGTGTACGCCGACCGGGCGATCGAGCTTCTGCGCTCGAGTGGCCGGCGCGCACGTCGATTGGTGGCGGGGTTTCCTGAATGGAAAGCTGCGGGACTGCCCGTCGCGATCGGAGCGTGAGGCCACGATGATCTTCAAGCCGTACCACTCTTTCGAAACGGGCTGCGCCGCATACCTCTTCGGCTGCGGGAGCCTGGGCCAATGCGCGGTCGTCGATGCGCACGAGCAGGATGTCGACCACTACCTCCGCTTCGCCGAAGCAAAAGGCATGCGCATCACCCACGTGATCGACACCCATGTCCACGCCGATCATGTCTCCGGCGGTCCTGTGCTCGCCACGCGCTGCGCCGCTTCGTATTGCCTGCACGAAGCGGCCGACGTGGCGTTCGCGTTCACGCCGCTCTGCGATGGCCAAGAGATCGAGCTCGGCAACACACGCGTCAGAGTGCTGCATACGCCCGGGCACACGCCGGAAAGCATTTGCCTCGTGGTGGCGGATCACCGGCGCGGACCCGATCCATGGTTCGTGTTGACGGGCGACACGCTCTTTGTCGGTGCCGTCGGACGCCCGGATCTGCCGGGCCACGCGCGCGAGAATGCGGGCCAGCTCTTCGACAGCATTCACGGAAAGCTGCTCGCGCTTCCCGATGATGTCGAAATCTATCCCGCCCACTTCGCAGGCTCTTCGTGCGGTGCGGGCATGAGCGGCAAGCCCTCGAGCACTCTCGCGTTCGAGAAGCGCTGGAACTTGTTGCTCACTAAGACGCGCGAGCAATTCGTCGCAGCGCTTTGCGACGTCGAGGACAAGCCCGCAGAGATGGAGCGCATCATCCGGCGCAATCGAGGCCGAGAGAGCGCTGCGGCGCCGTGAGCCCTGCACCCCGGCTCGGCATTCGCGAAAACATCGCTCAGTTCTCGATCTTGATCGTCGTGAACGCGTTCGTCGGCGCGATGGTCGGCATGGAGCGGAGCATTCTGCCCGCGATCGCGGAGCAGGACTTTCAGCTCGCTGCGCGCTCGGCCGTGCTCTCGTTCATCGTCGTCTTCGGCGTCAGCAAGGCGTGCACGAACTACTTGGCGGGACGCCTTTCGGATCGATACGGCCGCAAGCCCGTGCTGATCGCCGGTTGGCTGATCGCCGCGCCCGTGCCGCTGCTTCTGATGTGGGCTCCCAGCTGGAGCTGGATCCTCGTCGCGAACGTCTTGCTCGGGATCAGCCAAGGTTTCACGTGGTCGACGACCGTCATCATGAAGATCGATCTCGCGGGCGGTAAGAATCGCGGGCTTGCGATGGGCATCAACGAGTTCGCGGGCTATCTGGCCGTCGCGGCATCGGCGCTTGCGACCGGCTGGCTGGCTGCACGTTACGGCTTGCGGCCGCAGCCGTTCTATCTCGGCGTCGGCTTCGTCGCGGTTGGATTGGTGCTTTCGATCTTCGCGGTGAAAGAGACCAGGCATCACGTCGCGTTCGAATCGAAGACCGTGATGGAGCTGCTGCCGGGCACTGCACCCTCACAGGGCGAGATTTTTTGGCTGACCACGTGGCGCGACCGCAATCTCTCGAGCATCAGCCAAGCAGGCCTCGTCAACAATCTCAACGACGGCATGGCCTGGGGCCTGTTCCCGCTGCTCTTTGCCGGCGCCCAAATGAGCCTTTCGCAGATCGGCACGCTCGCGGCGATCTATCCGGCCGTTTGGGGCATCGCGCAGCTATTCACCGGCGTGCTTTCGGATCGAGTCGGACGCAAGTGGTTGATCGTCTGCGGGATGTGGGTCCAGGCCATCGGCATCGTGATCACGATCCAGTGGGCGGCCTTCGCAGGTTTTGCTCTGGGCGCGGTGTTGCTCGGCGTCGGCACCGCGATGGTGTATCCAACGCTGCTTGCCGCCATCGGCGACGTGGCGCACCCGTCGTGGCGAGCGTCATCGGTTGGCGTGTACCGCTTGTGGCGCGACCTCGGGTATGCGGTCGGCGCAGTCATCGCTGGCCTGACCGCCGACGCGCTTGGCTTCCGCGCTGCGGGCTGGCTCGTAGCGGCGCTGACGTTTGGATCCGGGGTGATCACCGCGCTCCGGATGAACGAGACGCGATGGAAGGCGTGTCATGATGACAGCGCAGCTGCGCCGGAGCTCCGTTCCCAGTCGCGCGCTCTAGAGGCGCGAATCAGATGATCTTCGCGTTTCACGACTTCGAGCTCGATGCCGAGCGCTGCGAGCTGCGGCGCTCCGGCAAGCTCGTGAGAGCCGATCGCTTGGTGCTGCGCTTGCTCGCGGCCCTGGTGCGCGACGCGGGCCAGCTGGTGACGAAGGATCAGCTGATCGACAGCGTTTGGGACGGTCGCGCGGTCGCCGACAACGTACTCACCGTGTCGATGGCGCGGCTGCGCAAGACGCTCGATCACAAGCGCGGTGAGCACGAGCTGATCGCGACCGAGTACGGGCGCGGTTATCGCTTCACGTCCGACGTGACCACGCGCGAGGAGCAGCGCGTTCGAGCAGCGCGCGACGGCAGCGTTGCGCCACCGCAAGCCGTGACACTCCGCAGCTCACCCTTCGTCGGGCGCGAGCCGGTGCTCGAACGCTTGCGGCATGCGCTGCATGAAGCGCGCGAAGGTCGCGGTCGGTTGTGCGCGCTGATCGGCGAAGCCGGCATCGGCAAGACGCGCGCAGCCGAGATGCTGGAGCTGGACGCGCGAGCGCTCGGCCTGCGCGTCGCGTGGGGCTATTGCCGCGAGGGTGGCAACACGGTGTCGCTGGCGCCATGGCTCGGAGCGCTCGGCGTCACAGCTGCCATGGGCGCTCGCGCGATGCTGCGCGCGCTGATGGAGGCGCAAGAGCACGAGCCGTACGTCGTGCTGCTCGAAGACGTGCATCGCGCGGACGCGGCGTCGCTCGAGCTGCTCAGCGAGCTGGTCGAAGAGATCGCGCACACGCGGATCCTCGTCGTCGCGACGTTGCGGCAGGAGCGCGAGCGCGGCTGGCTGCGTCAGGACACGCACCTGCGCTACGCGGTCGGGCACCGCAATTGCGAGCGCATCGAGCTGCCGCGGCTGCAGCGCGAAGACGTCGCTGCGTATGTTCGTTCGCTCGAAAGCAACACGGGCGCAGCGGACGAGCTCGCGAGCGCGGTGTTCGAGAAGAGCGAGGGCAATCCGTTCTACATGGTCGAGCTGTTGCGGCCGCTCGAGAGCGGTGTGCAGGTGAGCGTCGATGCGCTGGCGGTCCCGGACACCGCGCTCGACTTGATGCGCCAACAGATCGCGCGCCTTCACCCCGAGACTCGCGACGTGCTCAGCGCCGCCGCGGTGATCGGTCACAACTTCGAGCTGCCAGTGCTGGCGGGCGCGCTCGCGCGCGAGCCGAGCGCGCTGATGGCGAGCCTGGACGATGCGATCGCATGCGACGCGATCGTCGTTGCGAAGGGCTCGCCGCACGCGTTCGCGTTCGGCCATGAGCTGTTGCGCGCCGTGCTCTACGACGCGCTCGCGCCGGCAGCGCGGCGCCGCCAGCACCTGCACACCGCGCAAGCGCTCGAGGCCAAGCTGCACGCCGGCGAATCGATCGCGCCGAGCGAGCTCGCGTACCACTTCCGCGCGGCCCTGCCGGACGGCGATCCGCGCAAGACCATCGAGCATTGCCGCGCGGCCGCGAACGCCGCTGCAACCGTCTTCGCGGGTCTCGACGTCGTGCGTTACCTGCGGCATGCGATCGAAGCGCTCGATCTGATGCCAGCGGCTAGCGCGCGGCTGCGCATGAGCTTGTTGTTCGGCATCGCGCTGTATGGGCGCTCGCAAGCTTCGAGCGAGCACACGCGCGCGTTGCAGGAGACGGTGCGCCTCGCTGGCGAGCTCGGCGACGGACGCTCGCTCGTGCACGCCGCGCGCATGCTCATGCACCTGCCCGGCTTTCCAGCGATGCCGGGGGCCGCCGCCGCGATCGAGCGCGCGTTGCCCTTGCTCGAGGCGAGCGATACCGAGACGCGCGCGATCGCGCTGGCCACCCTCGCCTGCTGCGCACCGCACGCCTACGACGCCGAGCACAGCGGCGCGTTGATCGCCGAGGCCGTCGGGCTCGCCCGCGCTTCGATGACCACGCATACGGCCAACGTGCTGCACCCGGTGCTGCGCTGCGAGCTGTACTTGCACGGCGGTCCCGCGCACCGGGAGCGCGCAGAAGCGATCGCGCGCGAGCTCGAGCGACTCGCGTTGCAAGAGCCGCAGACGCTGCCGGTGTTGCCGGTGGAGCTCGCGCTGCACCGCGCGAATCAAGCGTTGCAGCGCGGCGACTTCGCGATCGCCTGTGACTTGCTCGAGCGCGCGGTGGCCGTGTGCCGCAAGCTCATCGGCGGCGATCTCTTGTGGCACACCGAGCGCGCGCAGGCGTTGTGTCGGCTCGCACAGCACGCGCAACACCCACAGGCCCGCGCTGCGCTCGAAGCGCTGCACCGCAACGCCGAACGCAAGCAGCGGCTCAGCGGCCGCGCATTGTGTGCAGCCGATCGCGTGTTGGTCTTTGGCGAGCGCGGCGATCCGCAGGAAGGTGCTCCAGAGGCGAGCGCGCGCACGCAAGCGCTGCGCGAAGCGCTCGCGCCGCAAGTGAGCGATCCGCCGAGCATCTGGTCGCTCAAGACGCACGCGCTCGCCGCCGCCGGCCTGCGCGACGAAGCCCAGGCCGCGCTGCAGCGCGTGAGCGCGACGGACTTAGCGAAGCTGCCCTGCGACAGCGAGCAACTCGCGACCCTCGGACACCTCGCGCATGCCGCTGCGCTGCTTCACGTCGCTGACTACCGGATCGCGCTGCGCACGCTGCTTACGCCCTATCGCGAGCTAGTCGCCGCCAACGCTTCGAGCGCTTGCAGCGGCTCGGTCGCGCAGGTGTTGGAGATGCTCGAAGCCACGTAGAGCGTCGGCGGATTGAAACGTGGTACCCCCCGTGCAAGCCTGCGCCCAATGTCGGGGCCGAAGTCGAGCACCACACAGCGCGAGGGGTCCCTACCGGTGCAGCAGCCTACGGCCCGCGTTGTGCGGGACGTTGAGCAGCTCGAGCTCGCGATCACGACCGCCTCCGAGTACGGCGGGGTTGGCGCGATGCCGACGAACGAGGCCGAGCCGCGCGCGAAGATCGCGTCAATCGCACCGACGAGCGCACCGACGAGCGCACCGACGGCGACTGACGCGCTGCCACAGATCGGCGAAGTGATCGCAGGCCGCTACCGCATCGAGCGCGAGATCGGGCGCGGCGGCATGGGCATCGTGTACGCGGCGAGCCAGCTCCGAAGCGGCCTCGGCAACGGCCGAATGGTCGCGCTCAAGTGGCTGTTCGAAAGCAAAGCGCATCGCAGCGACCGGCAGCGGCGCTTTCTGCGCGAGGCGCGCACCGCGAGCTCGATTCAGCACTCGAGCATCGTTCGCGTGTACGACGCCGGCA
>JAYUYY010000234.1:0-2570 GCA_043752225.1 Sandaracinaceae bacterium
TGACGGCAAGCAGGCGCACGACGCCGCTTCGCGCATCGCCGATACGCTCGTGCGGCACGCGGGCGTCGAGCTGCGCTTCCTGCGCGGCTACGCGGCGTATCGAGCCGGCGCCTTTGCCGACGCGATCACCGACTTCGAGACCGTGCTTCGGCTCGACCCGAAGATGGCGGAGCAGCGGCCCGAGCTGCTGTTCTTCCTCGCCCGCGCTCAGGACTCCATCCAGCACTTCGGACAGGCGATCCGCTACACGCGCAGCTGGCTCGAGCGCGCGGGTGGTCCCGAGCCGCGCCCCGGGTCGCCGCGCGCCCTCTAGCTCGCGCGCCCGCTGTGCGTAGGATCCCCGACAAGAGAAATGACCGCGGCGGCGGCCGACGGGTCGCTTGAGAAACCGTCCATAACCGCGCTTGCTTGCCTTGAAAAGCGCCCAGTAGGCGGTATGGTGCGCGCCCTGCATTTCGGGAGCTTTTTCCTTGGCCCAGGCCGGCAAAACCAAGATTGGAATCAATGGCTTCGGACGCATCGGTCGATGCGTGACGCGCGCGCTTCTGGCGAGCGCCGGCAAGACCGATCACGAGCTGGAGCTGGTCGGGATCAACGACCTCACCGATGCGGCGACGCTCGCGCACTTGCTCGAGTTCGACTCGGTGCACGGACGGCTTTCGCACGCGGTGACCGCAGGCGAGAAGTCGATCACCGTCGCGGGCAAGACAATCCCGATCAGCGCTGAGCGCGATCCGGCGAAGCTGCCGTGGAAAGACCTCGGCGCGGACATCGTGCTCGAGTGCACCGGCATCTTCACGAGCAAGGCGAAAGCCATCGCGCACGTGGACGCGGGCGCCAAGCGCGTGATCATCAGCGCACCGGGCGCAGCCGATGTCGATGCCACCTTCTGCGTCGGCATCAATCACACGAGCTTCGACCCGACCAAGCACGTCGTGTTCTCGAACGCGTCGTGCACGACCAACTGCCTGGCGCCGGTCGCCAAGGTGCTCAACGAGAGCTTCGGCATCCTCAAGGGCCACATGGTCACGGTGCACTCGTACACCAACGACCAGAGCATCCTCGACCTGCCGCACAAGGACTTGCGCCGCGCGCGCGCGGCTGGGCTGTCGATGATCCCCACCTCGAGCGGTGCGGCCAAGGCGATCGGCCTCGTGCTGCCGGAGCTCAAGGGCAAGCTCGACGGCATGGCGATCCGCGTGCCGACGCCGAACGTGTCGCTGGTCTGCTTGACCGCGCACGTCGGGAAGAAGACCTCGCGCGACGAAGTGAACGCTGCGTTCGAGAAAGCCGCCGCAGGCGCGCTCGCCGGCGTGCTCGGCTGCGAGAAGCGTCCGTTGGTCTCGACCGACTTCGTCGGCAACCCGTTGTCGGCGACCGTCGATGTGGAGCTGACGCAGGTCATCGAAGGCGACTTGGTCGAAGTACAGGCTTGGTACGACAACGAGTGGGGCTTTTCGAACCGCATGGTCGACTTGTGCCGCTATGTCGCCCAATCCACCGGTCGCGGTTGATCGATGGCTGGCACGCGGCGGTCGATCCGGGATTTGTCACTCGAAGGCCGTCGCGTCTTCATTCGAGTCGACTTTAACGTGCCGCTCGAGAACGGGCGCGTGACGGACGAGAACCGCGTGCGCGCGACGCTGCCGACCCTGAAATACGCGATGGAGCGCGGCGCCAAGATGGTGCTCGCCTCGCACGTGGGTCGGCCCAAGAAGCGCGATCCGAAGTACTCGCTCGAGCCGATTGGCGTAGTGCTCGCGCAGATGCTCGGCGTCGAGGTTTTGCTCACCGACGATTGCGTGAGCGATGCGGCGGGCAAGGTGGTCGCGGATCTGCGCGACGGCCAAATCGCGCTGCTCGAGAACCTGCGCTTCGACCCTCGTGAAGAGGCGAACGACGAAGGCTTCGCGCGCGAGCTCGCGAAGCTCTGCGACGTCTACGTGAACGACGCGTTCGGCGCGGCGCATCGCGCGCATGCGTCGGTCAGCGCGCTGCCCCGCCTGGTGCGTGAGCGCGGCGTGGGCTTGCTGATGGAGCAAGAGGTCAACGCGCTCGAGAAGCTGCGTTCGGCGGCGCCGCATCCGTTCGTCGCTGCGCTCGGCGGCGCGAAGGTCAGCGACAAGATGGGCGTGATCGAAGCGCTGCTCCAGCGCGTCGATTCGCTGCTGATCGGCGGAGCGATGGCCAACACGTTCTTGGCCGCGCGCGGTCACTCGCTCGGCAAGAGCTTGGTCGAGCAAGACAAGCTCGCGCTCGCGCGCAGCTTGCAAAAGCGCGCGCAAGAGCGCGGCGTCGAGCTGCTCTTGCCGGTCGACCTCGTGGTCGCGGACAGCATCGACTCCAAGGTCGGTCGCGTCGTCGGCGTGAACGAAGTGCCGGACGACATGATGGCGTTCGACATCGGCCCGCGTACCGTCGAGCTCTATCGCAAAGCGATCCTCCCGGCGCAAGCCGTGTTCTGGAACGGCCCGATGGGCGTCTTCGAGCGCGAGCCGTTCGCGGCCGGCAGCTTCGGCATCGCGAAGGCAGGCGCGGACTGCGCGGGCTTCACGGTGGTCGGCGGCGGC
>JAYUYY010000235.1:0-2568 GCA_043752225.1 Sandaracinaceae bacterium
TGCGAAGAAGGCGTGTGCGGCTGCATGGAAGTGCTGCGCGCAGGCGCGCTCGTCTCACGCTGCTTCTCGGGCGGCACAACCTGCGTCTCACTCGACGGCGGGCCGCAGACCTGCACCGGTGCGCTCCAAGAGTGCGACGGCGACGGCACAAATTGCGGCGCGGTCCAAGGCTTCGTGCCGACCACCAGCCAGTGTTGGAACAGCTATCGCCGCGATTACTGGGTCTCGTTCGAGCTCGACGTGCTCGACCTGCGCAACCCCGCGAGCGCGCTGCTCAGCACGGTTGCGTTGCCGGAGCGTGATCACGCGCTCTCGGTCTTCGCATCCGACTCGAGCATCTATTACACGCACACCGAGAACGTGAACGTGCCCGGCGATGCGCGCCCGCACGTCGCGCACTACTTCCAGCGCGTCGCGATCGACGGCTCGAGCGTTCGCTTGAGCTCCGAGGTCAATACGCCTGGCCAGCTGTTCGCAGTCGACGGCGCAAACCACTACACACGCGACACTGTCTACGCGACGAACGGCAGCGCGAGCTCGACGCTCCATCGCCTCGAAGTGCGCGGTACCAACGCGAGCGTGCGCGCGACGCGCACCTTCGATCGCGAGCCGGGCAACCTCGATCACGACGAAGCCGATCAGCTCTTCTACATGCAACCCGCGTACTACGAGTATCCCGACGACGGCATGCAGCCGTTGCCTGGCCTCTGCTACGGCGGCGGCTACGGCGGCGAAGGCGGCTACGGCGGCGGCACGGCCGGCACGGGATCCTGGAGTGACGCAGGTGGCGACGGCGACGGCGACGGTGACGGTGATGGCGACGGTGACCGTGACGGCGGTACCGCTGGCACCGGCAGCGTCGAAGTCGACGGTGGCGTTGCAGGTGCTGCCGGCATGAGCGAGAGCGGCGGCACGGGCGGCGTGAGCGGTATGGACGCAGCCGGCGGCAGCGGCGGCAGCGTCTCGGATGGCGGAATGTCCGACCCGGGCGATCCCTACTATCCGGACTACCCGACCTATGAGTACGTCTATCACCCCGCGACGCTCGTCATCCTCGACGCGGCGACGCTCGCAGAGATCGCGAGCACGGAGATCCTCGACTACTCGTCGATGGTGTCCGCGCACGAAGGTCGCGCGCTCTTCACGAACGGCTCAGAAGCCACGCTCTACGACGCGACCGGCGTCGTCGAGACCTACCGCCTACGCGGTTGGGGCGGCGCTCTGCTCTGGGAGAACGACGACCTCTACTACCCCGGCGGCCCCTACGGCATCACGCACTTCGACACGACTCCGTAACTCCACGTTGCAGTAAGTGAGAGGGGCGGGCCTTCGGGCTCGCCCCTCTTTTTTGTGCTTTGCCGCGCGCTACATCGCGCGACGGTAGCGGCCGCCGACTTGGAACAGCGCTTCGGTGATTTGCCCGAGGCTCGCGTGACGCACGCTGCACATAAGCTCGCCGAAGACGTTGCCCCCGCAGCGCGCGACGTCCTGCAACCTCGCGAGCGCGCCCGCGCTGTCCGGCGCATGGCGCGCATGAAACTCCGCGAGCGCATCGAGCTGCGCGCGCTTCTCGGCATCGCTCGAGCGCACGGCATCGTTGAGCTGCATCGGCGCCTGCGCAACGTGCTCGCGCAGGTACGTGTTCACGCCGATGATCGGCAGCTCGCCGCTGTGCTTTTGGGTCTCATACAAGAGGCTCTCCTCTTGGATCTTACTGCGCTGGTATTGCGTCTCCATGCTGCCGAGCACGCCGCCGCGCTCCGAGAGCCGATCGAGCTCGTCGAGCACTGCGCTCTCGACCGAGCGCGTGAGCTGCTCGATCAAGTACGAGCCCTGCAGCGCGTTCTCGCTCTTCAGCAACCCGAGCTCGCGCTGCGCGATCAGCTGGATCGCGACCGCGGTGCGCACCGACGCTTCGGTCGGCGTCGTGACCGCTTCATCGAACGCATTGGTATGCAGGCTGTTGCACTGGTCGAGCAGCGCGGCCAATGCCTGCAATGTGGTGCGGATATCGTTGTAGGTCATCTCCTGCGCGTGCAGCGAGCGACCGGAGGTCTGCACGTGGTACTTGAGTTTCTGGCTGCGCTCGCTCGCGTTGTAGACATCGCGCATCGCGATCGCCCAAATTCGCCGTGCGACGCGGCCCAGCACGTTGTGCTCGGCGTCGAGCCCGTGGCTGAAAAAGAACGAGAAGCTCGGCGCGAAGTCATCCACCGCAAGCCCGCGCGCGCGGTAATGCTCGACGTACGTGAACGCGTTCGCGAGCGTGAACGCGAGCTGTGAGATCGGGTTCGCGCCGGCTTCAGCAATGTGATAGCCGGACACCGAGACCGAATAGAAGCTGCGCACGCGTTCGGCGATGAAGTACGCCTGCATGTCGCCCATCATCCGCAGCGCGAATTCCGTCGCGAAGATGCACGTGTTCTGTGCCTGGTCTTCTTTCAGAATGTCGGCTTGCACCGTGCCGCGCACGCGGCCGAGCACATCGCTCGCGATCTTCGCGTAGACATCCGGCGCGACCGCATCGCTGCCCGCGACGCCGAGCAAGCCGAGCCCGCGGCCGTCGTG
>JAYUYY010000236.1:0-6699 GCA_043752225.1 Sandaracinaceae bacterium
CGCGCGCGCCGGCCTGAAAATCGAAGACATCGATCTCTACGAAGTGAACGAGGCGTTCGCGCCCGTGCCGCTCTCGTGGGCCAAGGCGCTCGGCGCTGACCAGTCGAAGCTCAACGTGAACGGCGGTGCGATCGCGCTCGGCCATCCGCTCGGCGCGACCGGCGCGAAGCTGCTCACGACGCTCTTGCACGAGTTGGAGCGCACCCAAAAACGCTACGGCCTGCTCGCGATCTGCGAAGGCGGCGGCACCGCCAACTGCACGATCATCGAACGGCTCGACTGAAAGAAGTGACCATGAAGTGCGCGTTGGTTCTAGGTGGTGGCGGACTAGTGGGCGTCGCGTGGGAGTCGGGGTTGTGCCGCGGGCTGTTCGAGAGCGGCTTCGATCTGCGCACGGTCGATGCGATCGTCGGCACCTCGGCGGGCGCGATCATCGGCAGTCAGCTCGCTGCCGGTCAGTGGCCACCCGGTCCGGGTGCAGCGCGGCCCGCCGGGGCTGAAGGCGCGAACGTCGACTCGAGCAAGATCGACATGCAGGCGCTCGGCGCCGCGTTCACGCGCTGGTCGAAGATCGAGCGCACCACGATCGACGATGTGAAGGGCATCGGCGCGATCGCCCGCACGCTCTATCGCGACGCCGAAGAAGGCTGGGTGCGCGGCATCTC
Organism: Sandaracinaceae bacterium; assembly: GCA_043752225.1. Taxonomy (GTDB): domain Bacteria; phylum Myxococcota_A; class Polyangia; order Polyangiales; family JAFGIB01; genus JAYUYY01. The sequence continues at coordinate 666 of JAYUYY010000236.1, forward strand.
GGCGTATCTGCCAGAAGGCGATTGGCCCAAGACCAAGCTGATCGTGATGGCGGTCGATACCCTGACCGGTGAGCGCAAATCGTTCGACGCGCAGAGCGGTGTGCAGCTCGGTCGCGTCGTGGCGGCCTCGGCTGCGGTGCCCGGCATCTTCTCGAGCGTCTCGATCGGCGACGCCTTGTATATGGATGGCCAGGTCCACAGCAGCACGCACGCGGACGTGCTCGTGCCGCTGCGCCCCGAGCGCGTGATCATCGTGATGCCTACCAATACGCACACCGCGCCGGGCATCGGCGCGCACGCCGAGCGCGAGGTCGCAGACGAGATCGAGCAGCTGCGCGCGGTGGGCTGCGAAGTGCATCTGATCACGCCGAGCGCGGCCGACACCGAGCGCATGGGCAAGAATTTGATGGATGCCAAGCGCCAGACCGACGCGTACGCGGTCGGCCTCGAGACCGGTCGCGCGTTCGCGAGCAAGCTGGCGTGAGCGCGAGCACGCTCTCGATCTTGGCTGGACCGGTCGCGCTGGCCGAGCTGCGCGACAGCGGCCTGCGCGCTGATCGCGTGCGCATCTTCGTCGGCGCTTCGGGTGGTCCGAAGTGGCTCGCGCTCCACGGCCTCGACCGCGTGCTCTTTCCTTGGTTACTGCAAGGCGCGCGCGAGCCGGTGCACGTCATCGGATCGTCGATCGGGAGCTGGCGCGCGGCCTGCATCGCGACGCCCGATCCGATCGAAGCCAGCGATCGGTTGTGCGAGGCGTACATCGAGCAGCGCTACAGCAAGAAGCCGACGCCTGCCGACGTCAGCGCGACCGGCGAGTCAATCCTGCGCGCGATGCTCGGCCCGCGCGGCGTCACGCCGCTGCTCGATCACTCGAAGCTTCGCTTGCACATCGTCACCGCGCGCATGCGTCACCTCGCAGCCTCTGAAGGCAGAGCGCAACAGCTCGGGCTCGGCGTCGCGATCCTGCTCAACGCGATCGACCGGCGCGCGCTCGCCGGCGTGCTCGAGCGCGTGGTGTTCGATGTCGGTGGCGATCCGGGCCCGTTCGCGCCGTGGCGCTCGTTACCCACCACGCACGTCACGCTCACCGAGCACACTGCCTACGCAGCGCTGACCGCGAGCGCAGCGATTCCCTCTGTGATGTCGGGCGTGCGCGATCCACACGGCGCACCGCGCGGCACGTACCGCGACGGTGGCGTCGCCGACTATCACTTTGGCTCAGAGATCGACGCCACCGATGGTCTCACGCTCTATCCGCACTTCTTTTCGCACCTGATTCCCGGTTGGTTCGACAAAGCATTCAGCTGGCGGCGCACGCGCGGGCTCGCACGCACGGTGCTGATCGCACCCAGCGCCGAGCACGTCGCGACTTTGCCGGGCGGTCGCATTCCCGATCGCGATGACTTCGTGCGCATGGATGACGCGACGCGAATCGCGGCATGGCGCAAGGTGATCGCGCTCGGTCACCGCATGGGCGAAGAGCTCGCCGAGCTGATCGCATCCGGGCGCATCGGTGCCACCGCACGCGCGTTGGAATGACCCGGGGGCTTGTGCGCTTTCGATAACCGCGCTCTAACGCGATCGTGTCTCTTTCGATTGTGTGTGCGCATCGGCCTCCGTGTCCTGGATGCCCGCGACTTGGCGAAGGTCTCGCGAGCAGTCCCGCTGTCGAGCCGCTGCGCGCGCTCGCCACGACGCATGGCCTGACGCTCGAGATCATCGATCGGCCCGCGACGCATTACCGAGTGCGCAGCCGGCTCGCGGTGCGCGGTCGAGTGCGCGAGCCGCAGATCGGCATCTTCGAGCAAGGCAGCCACTGGGTCGCAGACATTCCCGAGTGTCTCGTGCACCACGCGGCGGTCAATCGCGCGGCAGCGGCGTTGCGCGCTGCGATTCAGGTCAGCGGCATCGCGCCGTACACCGAGCGCACGCACGGCGGGCTCGTGCGCTACGTGCAGCTCGTGGTCGAGCGCGCGAGCAACCGCGTGCAAGTCGTGATCGTCGCCAACTGCGAGACGCCCGCGCCGATCGCCAAGCTGATCGAGGCGTTGCAAAAGAATCTCGGCGACTCACTGCATAGCTTGTGGTTCAGCCCGAACACGCTGCGCGGCAACGCGATCTTGGGTCCGCGCTGCGAGCACATCTCGGGGCCGCTGACGGTGACCGAGCAGATCGGCGGCGCGCAGGTGTTCTTCCCGCCCGACGCATTCGGCCAGAGCCACCTCGCGATTTACGAAGACGTCGTCGCGCGCATCAACAGCCTCGTGCCGGATGGCGCCGACGTGCTCGAGCTCTACGCCGGCGTTGGAGCGATCGGCCTCTCGCTCGCACCGCGCGCGTCGCGCGTACGCTTCAATGAGCTCTCGGAAGGCTCGCTGCGCGGTCTCGAGCTCGGCATCGCGGCGCTGCCCGAAGCGCTGCGCGCGCGGACCAGCGTCTATCCGGGCTCGGTTGCCGAGCAAACCGCGCTGATCGCCGGCGCGACCGTGGTGATCGCCGATCCGCCGCGTAAGGGCCTTGCGTCCGGCCTGACCGCCGCGCTGGTCGCGGATCCGCCCGAGCGCTTCATCTATTTGAGCTGCGATCCAGGCACCTTCAATCGCGACGCGGCGCTGCTGCTCGCGGACGGAAAGTTGCGCCTGACAAGCCTCGCGGTCTGTGATTTCTTTCCGTTCACCGCGCATCTCGAGACGCTGGCGGTCTTCGACCGGGTGTAGCTCTCGCGGGTACGGCTTGCGAAGGGGAGAACGCGGATGCGCGCAGTGAGGACCCTGTACGTTCCGAGTCTGATCGCCGGCTTGGTTTGTTGTTTGCTCTCCGGCATCGCGGCATGCGAGAGCGATGCGCCTGCGCCGACCCGGTCGCTCGGTGATCGCTTGAGCGATCGCGTGTCGCTGAAGATCGGCATGCTGATCGAAAGCGGGTTGCCCGACCCGACCGATGGCAGCGTGAGCCTGGTCGATCTCGGTCCCGCCGTGATCCTGCAACCCGAGAGCGTCGAGCTGCTCGGCTTCGAGGTCTCGGACCCGGAGGACCGCGACGTGGTCGCGACGCTGCTCCAATTCGAGGGCGCGAGCTCGCACATCCGCGCGGAGATCGAAGAGCAAGGCAACCTGATCGAGAACGAGCTGAACGCCACGGGCGAGCTCTGCGACGGTCTGTGCGACGGCGTGCTCACCGTCACCGCGCGGATCGCAGTCGAGCTCGAAGATGGGGCGATCAGCGAGCCGACCGACGTCGATCTCGCGATCGACTGCCGCGGCAATGACGATCAAGCCGCGTGCGAAGGCGCAGACGGCGACGCGAATCCCACCGAGCTGGTGTGCGGCGACGTAACGCGTGGCGAGACCGCGCTGACCGGCGACGCCGAGCTCGACGCCTACTTCGATGCGCTGCGCATGCTCGCGAGCTTCGCCGAGCAGAGCGGAGACGATGCGCGCAATGAGATCGGGCGGCTCGTCAACGCGCTCGAGGCGAGCAGCGACAGCGCGGCCGACATCGCGTCCGCGCTGCAAGACAGCTTCGCGCAAAACACCGACGGCGGCGTGATGGTGCTGTGGGGCGATGCCGGCTGCGGCGTGCGCGCGCCACGCACGCTTCACACGCTGCGCGCTTGCGATCCCGAAGGCACCAGCGAACAAGCGCCCACGATGGCGTGCAGCGGAGTGTGCGAGCAGGCGACGGAGTGCGAGAGCGACGCGATCACGGGCTGTCGCGGCTTCCTCGACAACGCGAGCTGCGCGGGCGAGTGCGTCGGCGCATGCCAAGCCGCGCTCGCCGAGCCCGTCGCGTGCGCGGGCACGTGCATCGGTGTTTGCGACGGCGAATGCCCAGGCGAGACCGATGGCCAGTGCGCTGGACCGTGCGCCGGCGTGTGCGATGGCGAATGCCGCTCGCTGCACGGCGGCGCGTGCGACGGCACATGCACGGGCCTGTGCGACGAGCGCTTTATCGACGGCGAACCCAGTGCCTGCGACGCAATGCTTCGCGGCTACTGCGACAGCTCCGAAGCGGGCAGAGGGTTGCTCTGCACGGGCGACTGCTACGGCACGCCGAGCCTCAGCGAAGGCACGGCGATCTGCCAAGCCAGCGCGATCGCCGAAGGTCAGCTCGCAGCCGAGTGCCAATCACCGATCGTGCAGCTCGCGTTCGGCTTCGCGAGCGACGCCACCGCCACGCAGCAAGAGGACTTCGCCCAGCTGATCGGCGTCATCAATGCTCCGATCACGAGCCTGCTCGGCACGCTGGCGCAGCTCGATCAGATCGAAGCCGCCGCAGCCGGATTGCTCACGGCCGCAGAAGGCCCGGTCGCCGAACGCTTGCAGGACGACGGAGCCGGGGCGCTCAGCGACGAAGCTCAGCAATGCGCCGACGACACGCGCGAGACCGCGACCGGCTGGCTGAGCGACCAGGTCACGGACCTGGCCGCGCTGCGCGCCGACATCCTCGAGATCACCGGCACGCTCACGACGCTGCAAGCGCCGTAGTCAACACCTCAGCGGGCGATCAAGTCCTGCATCCACTCGACGTCCGCAGGCTCTTGCCCCGGCGTCTGCAGCTGCGTGTTCCACTCGGAGTCGGTCACGCGCACCCAATCATCGGTGAGCTTCTCGAAGTATGAAGACGCGATGCCCACGTACGCGCGCGGGCCGACACAGGTGTCCGCGGTCACCACCATCAAGCGCGGCAAGCCGGTCGCGACGTGCAGGATGCGGCCGAGGTCACCGCCGCCTTCATCGGTGGGCTGCGTGTGCACGTCGGCGATCGTCGGGTCTTGCTCGAGCGCCTTCAATGCCGAGAAGAACAGCTGCGAATACCAGCTGGCCGCCTGCTCGACCGAGGTGCAACCGGAAGGCACCGTGTTGATCACCACCGCATCGTTGATGAACGCCATCTGATCGGCGGTGAACGGCTCGCCGGTGCGCTGCTGCTCGGCCATGCCCTTGAGCGTGCTTGCGACCGTAGCCAGCTTCGTGAAGTACGTGTGCATCGAGTCCGCCAAGTACTGCGTTTCCTTTGAGCCGGTCGCCAGCTCTGCGAGCTGCGAGCCATGCGCCGCGAGGCGTTCGAGCGCTGCGTAGAATTCCGGATAGAGATCGACCATCGCGTCCGGGAACTCGCACGACGCGCCGCTCGTGTACGACTGCTTGGCGTAGAGCAGCGTGTCGTGGCGAAGCTGCGCCCACGAAGCGAGCTGCGTGTTGAGCATGCGCCGGCCCCAAGGCTCGGTCGCGGCGATCGTAGGCAGCCCCGCCGCTGCCGGATCCGCAAGCTCGGCGGTCGGCGAGAGCGCACGCAGCGCGCTTAGCCAGTCGTTGTAGAGGTTCGCGTGCCAGAACTCGGCGTCATGCTCGTCGACCAGCGTGCGCATGCTCGCGAGGTTGCCCGCGTAGTCGTACGTGGTGAGCTGATCGTCCAGCATCGAGACCGCCTGATCGTTGCCGAGCGCCGCGAACGCGACGATCCAGCGGATCGGGCATCATGCGCATCGCGGCCGTGCGATCCCACACCACGTTCGAGAACACGTGCGAGTCGACCACGTAGCGCTGACCGAAGAGCAAGAAGATCGAGCTCAGCGGCACCGGCCCATCCACGCCGCCCTCGAGCAGGTGGCTCAAGATCTGCTGATTGCCGAAGCCTTGCTTGAGGAGCGTGCGCAGCAGCGTGTCATCGTCGATCGCGGATACGTCGTGGTTGCTGGTTGGGTCGTTCTCTGCGGGTCCTCGCGCAGAAGAGAGCGCGGTGAGCAGCGCTGGGATCTGCGTGAGCGTCATGTTGTCGCTCTCGCCCACGCTGCGCTTCGGTCAGCGCGGCCGGCGAGGCTTCGATCAAATCGAGGTGATCGGCCGCGAGCGGGTCGTACCCGAGCGACTGAAACGGTACTTCGTATTGAGCGAGCAGCTCTTCGCGCGTCGTCGCTTGTGCGGTATCGATTAATTTCGAGCGCGGCCCATTGCGCTTGCACGTCTGGGGCGAGCCACGTCGGGTCACCGGCATGCGATGGCGAGCCGCTTTGCCCGGCGTGCGGCAACCC
>JAYUYY010000237.1:0-2560 GCA_043752225.1 Sandaracinaceae bacterium
CGTTGCGCAGCTTGAGCATGCGTCCGAGATGCTGCGGCCCGACTGGGCTGTCCGAGACGAACACCAAGCTCTCGAGCAGCTTCTTCTGATCGTCGCGCGACAGGTCGGCGGCTGCCACGTGAGCGCCTGTAGCTGCTGCGGTCGCGTCCGGTTGTGCATCGCCTGCGCTGCGCGCCGCGAGCTCGGCATCCGAGGGCTCGTCCGTTTGCGCGTCGCTGCTGACATCGACGAGCGTCGGCGGAGCGGACTCTACGGACGCGCTCTCTTCGGGCGTTGCGTCCGCGACCGCATGCACGGGCTCGGCTGCGTCGGCTTCGAGCTCGACCTGCGCGCGCACCAGCTCCTCGCCGGTCGGCTGCTCAGTCGATTCCTCGGTGCGCTCCTCGGTCGGTTGCTCGGTCGGTTCCGTTGCAGCGAGCACGCTGGGATCCGTCGTTGGCTCTGAAGCTGCAGGCTTGGCCTTGGGCTTGCCCTCGGCGCGCTTGCGAGTGCGGCTGCGTTTTCCCTCGGCGCTGCTCATGGGGCGCTTTCGTCTCCTTCATCGGATTGCGGTTGCGGCTCATGGAGCTGCGAATCATGGAGCTGCGGATCATCCAGCTGCGAATCAGCGCACGGTTCTTCGATCGGCGAATCTTCCATCGGTGATTCTTCGAGCGGCTCTTCGAACGCCGAATCGAGCGCTGCTGCTTCGGGTGTGGCCGGCTGCGCGTCGGGCGGCGCTTCGCCTTCCGGTGGGATGCTCGGCAACGCAGAGTCGAGCAGCGCGTGCTGCACGTGAATCGGTGAGCCGTACTCGGGTTGATAGATGCGCGCGAGTCGCATCTTGGTCATCTCGAGCAACGCCAAGAACGTGATCACGATTTCAAAACGCGTCGAATCGCTCGCGAACAGGTCCTCGAAGAGACACGACCCGCGCACGCGCAGCAGGTCGGTCATCTGCGTCATGCGCTCTTGGATCGTGATGCGCTCGGAGGTGACCTCGAACGCAGACTTGTCTTTGACGCGGCGCAGGATGCCTTCGAACGCATCCAGCAAGCGAAAGAGGCTCACCTCTGCGAGCGGCGCGGGCCCCTCGCCTTCCACGGGCTGCGCGCCGCGCGGAAAGACATCGCGGCCGGTGATCGCGCGTCCGCCCAAGTGGTCGGCGGCGAGCTTGTACTTTTGGTACTCGAGCAAGCGGCGGATCAGGTCCGCGCGCGGGTCGAGCGGCTCGTCGGGATCGCCGTCGTCGTGCTGCTCTTCCGGCGTGCGCGGCAAGAGCATCTTCGACTTGATGTGCGTGAGCGTCGCGGCCATCAGCAGGTACTCGGCCGCGACGTCGAGGTCCAAGTCCTGCATCAACCGCACGTAATCGAGATAGCGCTCGGTGATGAACGCCATCGGCAGATCGAGGATCTGCAGCTCGTGCTTCTTGATCAGGTGCAGAAGCAGATCGAGCGGGCCTTCGAAGCCCGGCAATTGGATCCGCAGCTCGCCTTCGCGCGGCGTAATCAGATCGGCGATCGCGTCGGAGCTATCCATTCGAATGTCGAGCGCGCCCGGATAGCGCAATTGGCGGGATGCTACCAGCACGTTCCGTGCGCCGGACCGCGTTTGTCTTGGAGCGGGGACTGTGCGCCGCAGTTGCTTGGGGATAACCGCCCGAGTCCCAGAAATGTCGCGGGTGTGCGGCGTCCGACGTGCCCACCGCCGCCACCACAAAAGGTGGGGCCCTGCTCAACGAGAACGCGAACTAGTCGTTCACGGATTCGGACGGCGTTGGTAAATTCCACATATTGTGGAGTTGTGTTGTCGATGAGCGCGGCGTGTCCGCAGTGCGGTAGCTCGCTGCCATCCGGCGCGAAGGCGTGTGGTCATTGCGGTACGGCCGTGAGCGCGAAGCGGCGTGCGGACGAGCCCGGCTACGGCCTGCTCGACCTCGACGGTCCCACAGGCTCACTTGCGCTCGACGTCGCGGAGGATCCGCGGCCGCGTAAGAACCGAACCGTGGGCGGGCGCCCCGACTCCGCGCCGATCGGCGCAGCACCGCAGTCGTCGAGCACGCTGACCTCGCGCACTGCGCGCACGGCTTCCGGCAGCTCGACCGGTCGAATGCCAGCCGCCGCAAAGCCTGGCGCGGGCACACCCGGCGCGACCCGAAGTCCCGCTCCGGCAGTCAGCGCGAGCAAGAACGCGACGCTCGGTGCGGGCCCGCCCAAATCGCCGACGACCGGAACGTCGCGCAGCATGGCGAAGATGCCCGGCACGATCGCTGGCGCGCCCGCATTCGCGACCGGACAAACCAGCGCGAGCACGGGCAGCACGATCACCGGACATCGCGCGGCCTCAGGGCCGAACGAAGGCGCGACGTGGGGCGGCACGATGATCGGCGACGATCCGCTCGACGATACGTTCGCGCAGAACGCAGCTGCGCCGGCGCTCGAGATCGACGAGGAAGCGGATCCGCGCCGCCGCAGGCAAGCCGAAGAAGAGCCGGCACCGCGCGAGCTGACCGCCAGCGAGAAGCGCGCGCTCGAGATCGCTCGACTCGCGGCGTATGGCCCGCCGCCGGCGAACAGAT
>JAYUYY010000238.1:0-2557 GCA_043752225.1 Sandaracinaceae bacterium
CTCACGCTCGTCCACGCGGCGCAACTGTTCGGGCGCTGCAACTTCACCGTGGTTGTCGGCAAGCCCGAGAAAATCAGCGACGCCATCGTGCCGCGCGTAATCGATGCGCTGTTCAAGGGCCGCGATGATGGCGGGCACACGCTTTGGAACTGATACCTAAGCAAGCTTAAGGCGCATCTGTTCCACGAGCTGTGGGGCGCCTTCGAGGATGCGCTTCGGCGCGTGTACTCGGCTTGCGTGCCGACCTCGGAGCAGAATGAAGACGCCAGCGTAATCGGTGATGCTGCCACTGCAACAAAACGCCGCCACATCGACCTGCCGAGGATCTGGATGCGCCTTTCGAGCATGACGAAGGCGAACGGCACGACCAAGGATCAGCGGCGGCGTCATCATCAGGTGGTCGAGTTCCTCGGCGCTGCTCGCAACACCGTGCACGCCAACACGTTCTACGAGGGGCCGGAGCGGTCGCTCGTCGTCGGCGGGAAGACGCTTCGCTTGGTGCCGGGTGCTCCGACAGACTTCCTGCACATCGACACGCTCCTCGACCTGGTACGTGAGGTGGCCGGAGCGTTCGACTTCATTTGCGTGCATGTCAAGCACGACGCCGAGATCACGAGCCCTACAAGCCAGCGCGATCCGATGCACGACTGGCCCGCCCTCAAGCGGGAGTGACTCAGGGGCTGCTTCGTTGCATTGCGGCGGTGCGGATCTTGATCTCGCCTGTAAGCGTGCGGTGGAGTGGGCAGCGGTTGGCGATGCGCATGAGGTCTTCGCGTGCGGCTGCGTCGAGTGGACCTTCGAGCGTGAACATGCGGTGGACGACATCCACCTTGCCGGTCATGGTGTTGCAGCCGGCGCAATCGGCGGCGGCGACATTCTCGTGCTTGACCTCGACTGTAAGACCTTGCAACGGATAGCCCTGGCGGTCTGCGTAGAGCTTGCACGTGATCGAAGTGCACGCAGCGGAGCAGAGCAGATCATACGGAGTGGGGCCGGTCTCGGTGCCGCCGCTCTCCACCGGCTCATCGGCGCGCAACGCGTAGCCGCCCGCGATGATCTCGACTGCGAGGCCGCTCGGACCGAGCTTCGCTACGCACACTCCGTGCTTGCGGTGCGTTTAGACGTCTTGTCCGTCATCTCGACCTCCGTATGTGGATCCGCGTCAGTCGAGCTCGAAGCTGACTTTCGCTGTGTATGAGCCGGGGTCGGGCATCTGCCAGCTCTTCACTTCGTCGACGACGCAGTCGATGCGCTCGGCGTCCTCCGCGTTGCTGACCGCGACGCCTACGCCGATCACGCGGCCGCCGGGCTCGATGTATGCGGTGATGGCGAAGTGCCCTGCCCCGCACGCGCTCAGCGCTTCGCGGTGCTCGTCGATCGCGCTGCTCACGCGCGCTGAGTCCCATTCGATCGGCGGTCGGCCGCCGACGCCGTCCATCTCGAAGCCCCACTGCAGCTCGGCGCCGGTGCCGCCTTTCGGTTCGGGGAAGCGCGAGCGCTTGGCTTCGGCGAGGATGCATTGCTCGGTCGCGCGGTGGCCGATGCTCGAGCTGAGCGGATAGACCGAGGTCACGCGGCCCGCTTCGTCGACGATGAAGTAGAGCTTGATCGCGCCGGCGATCAGCTCGACCTCGGCGCTGCCGTTGAAGAAGCAGCGCTGGAACGCGGGCAGCTTGGGCTCGAGCACCGCCAGGATCTTGCGCTCGGGGATCGTGCCGAGCGTGCCCTGCACCTGCATCGAGCTGCGGCCCTTCGACTCGCCGCCGACCGTGTACACGGGATCGGGTGCGCGCTCGGGCGGAGGTTCTTCACCTCCGCAAGCGACCAGCGTGATTCCGAACGCGAGGACGCGAGCAAGAGACTGCGCGAGCTTCATACGATCAATCCTTGAGCACGTTGGCGGCGATCACGATGCGCATGATCTCGCTCGTGCCTTCGTAGATCTCCGTGATGCGCGCGTCGCGATAGTGGCGCTCGGCGTCGCACTCGCGCGTGTAGCCCAGGCCGCCGTGGATCTGGATCGCCTTGTGCGTGACGCGCGCGCTCATCTCGGAGGCGAAGAGCTTGGCCATCGCGGACTCTTTGGTGCAGCGCTGCTTCTTGTCTTTGAGCATCGCGGCGCGGTGAATGAGCAGACGCGCGGCGTCGAGGTCGGTGGCCATGTCGGCGAGCATGAACTGGATCGCCTGCTTGTCGGCGAGCAGCGTGCCGAAGGCTTTGCGCTCTTTGGAGTACGCGAGCGCCTTTTCATACGCGGCGCGCGCGATGCCGAGCGCTTGCGCGCCGATGCCGATGCGGCCGCCGTCGAGCGTGCTCATCGCGACCTTGAAGCCGTCGCCCACCGCGCCGAGCCGATACGCATCCGGCACGCGACAGTTTTCCAAGAACACCGTGCAGCTGTGCGCGGCGTGGATGCCGAGCTTCTCGTCGTGCTTACCGCACGCGAAGCCAGGCGTGTCGGTCGGGATGATGAACGTCGTGATGCCCTTGTGGCCGATGTTCTTGGTGGTCATCGCGAACAGCACGATCACGTCGGCGTGCGGGCCGTTGGTGATGA
>JAYUYY010000239.1:0-2555 GCA_043752225.1 Sandaracinaceae bacterium
CACGCAGCGTCGCCTGCAGAGCGAGCGCGTAGTCATTGACCTTGTCGCTGACGGTGAGGATCGCGACCTGCTCGGGCGAGAGCCAGGTGGGAAAGGCACCCGCAACGTGCTCGACGAGCACGGCGAAGAAGCGCTCGACCGAGCCGAGCACCGCGCGGTGGAGCATGACGGGGCGATGCTGGGCGTTGTCCTCGGCCACGTATGTGAGGTCGAAGCGCTCCGGCATGTTGAAGTCGCACTGAATGGTGCCGAGCTGCCACGAGCGCTGCAGCGCATCCTTTAGATGGAACTCGATCTTCGGGCCGTAGAACGCGCCTTCGCCGGGCGTGATCTCGTACGGCAGCTTTTGGTGCTCGACGCCGGCGATCAGAGCTTGCTCCGCGCGATCCCAAATCTCGTCGGAGCCCATGCGCGCTTCGGGCCGAGTCGCGATCTTCACGCGCACGTCGGTAAAGCCGAAGTCCTTATAGACGTCTTGCACGAGCTGGAGGAACGCGACGATCTCGCCCTGCACTTGGTCGAGCGTGCAGAAGATGTGCGCGTCGTCCTGCGAGAACGTGCGCACGCGCGTGAGGCCTTGGACGACGCCGCTGCGCTCGAAGCGGTGCAGGCGTCCGAAGTCCGCAAGGCGCATCGGCAGCTCGCGGTAGCTGCGGCGCGTCATGCCGAACATCACGCAGTGGCCGGGGCAGTTCATCGGCTTGATGCCGAAGCGCATGCCGGCTTCGAGCTCGGTCTGAATCGCGGCGGCGTCCTGTGCGCCGTGCTCGGTCGCGCGCTTGGCGAGAGCTTGAGCGCTGTGCTCCATGCTCTCGCGCGTCGCGGCGAAGAACATGTTCTCCGCGTACTCGGGCAAGTGACCGCTGGTCTCGAACAGCTCGCGGTCGAACACCTGGGGCGTGATCACTTCGGAGTAGCCGTGCTGGCGATAGAGATCGCGCACGTAGTCGGTGAGCCGGTTGTAGACCTCGGTGCCGCGCGGCAGGAAGAACGGCGAGGCGGGCGCCAATCGGTGAAAGCCGAAGAGCTGCAGCTCGCGGCCAAGCTTGCGGTGGTCGCGCTTCTTGGCCTCTTCGAGCGAAGCGAGGTGTGCGTCGAGCTCTTTCTGGCTCGGGAACGCGGTGCCGTAGATGCGCTGCAGCATCGGGTTGCGCTCGTCGCCGCGCCAATACGCGCCCGCGACCGAGGTGAGCTTCACCGCGCGCAGAAAGCCGGTCGACGGAACGTGCGGGCCTTCGCAGAGGTCGACCCAGTTGCCGTGACGGTAAAGTGAAATCTCGCCGTGCAGCCGCTCGAGGTGCTCGACCTTGTAGGTCTCGCCCATCTTCTGCAGCAGCTCGCGCGCTTGATCGCGGCTCACGACCTCGCGGCGGAACGGATGGTTTTGAGCGACGATCTCGCGCATCGCAGCTTCGATGCGCGCGAAGTCCTCTTCGGTGAACTGGCCGTCCTTACGATCGAAGTCGTAATAGAAGCCGCCATCGATCGCCGGACCGAAGGTGACCTTGGTGCCCGGGTACAACCGCTGCACCGCGTCCGCCATCACGTGCGCGGTCGAGTGGCGGATGACGTGGAGCGCGTCCGGCTCGTGCTCGTGCACGGGCTCGACGGAAGTGATTCCGTCGGGCACCGGCGTGTGCAGATCCGAGAGATTGCCGCCGACGCGCGCGGCGACCACGTCCGCGGTCAGCAACCCCAGTGCTTCAAGTATCTCCCGCGGAGTCTTGTGGAGGCTCGGCGAGCTGCCGCTCTCGACCATCGGAATCTATCTGCGTTTGTTGTCGGCGGGCTTCGTCGCCGAACGTGTGTCTCGAAGCCGTGGGGCAAGCCACCTAAGGTGGCGCCTCACGCAGTAGGCACGGGCGGGATTGAACCGTCGACCCCTACCGTGTCAAGGTAGTGCTCTACCACTGAGCTACGTGCCTGAAGCCCAAAAGCGTAAGCGAGGCACGCATGTACAGCTCGGTAGTTAACGTGTCAAGGCGCGTTTGCGCGCGCTTCACGTAAGACGCGATAGAGCGACGAACCCCGTTCTCCCCAACGAAGGTGCCCGGTTTGCGCCGCGGTGCCGCCGTTGATATCCATCGCCGCTCGATGGCCAAGTTGGACGACGGACGCACTGAGCTGCCCAAGCTTCCGTCCGTCGAGATGGCGCTGCTCCCGCACGAGGTCCGAGCGGCGCGCGCGCGCACCATGTTGATCATCGGATCGGCAGTCGCCGCGGTGATCGGCGGCGCGGTCGTGTTGGCGTTTCCGCACATCCAAGGCTGGTCGAAGCAGGCAGCGAACGCCTCGACGAACGACGACGCGTGGCCGAGCGAGCGCGGCGATTCGGCAAACGCGCCTTCAGTCGTGCTAGCCGCGGATGCGAGCATCGCGGTCGCGTTGATCGGAACGGCTGCCGTCGCACCGAGCGATCGCGAAGCGGCGCTCGGCGATGAAAGGCTCGCGGAAGGCGAAGCCGCGGAGCCGGCCGCGATCGCCGCGGCTGCTCAGCCGGCCGCGACCGCGATGGCGCTGGCAGCTACCGGCGAAACGCAGCGCACGACGCAGCC
>JAYUYY010000240.1:0-2554 GCA_043752225.1 Sandaracinaceae bacterium
CACCGCGATCTCAAGCCAGAGAACGTGATCCTCGAGCGGCTGCGCACCGGCGCCGACTTGGTTAAGGTCGTCGACTTCGGCCTGGCCAAGCTGCTCGGCACGCAGGCGATCGATTCGTCGATCACCTCGCCCGGCTTGGTCTGCGGCACGCCCGATTACATGTCTCCGGAGCAAGGCCGCGGCATGCCGGTCGACGAGCGGGGCGACATCTACTCGGTGGGCGTCGTGCTGTTCGAGCTGCTCACCGATCAGCTGCCGTTCATCGCGGACACGCCGACCGATGTCGTGTTGCGGCACATCCAAGAGCCGGTGCCCGACCCGCGCTCGATCGCGCCGAGCCGCGGCATTCCCGGAATGCTGGTCGACGTGGTGATGAAGGCGCTCGCAAAGGATCCGACGCGCCGCTATCAAACCGCCAAAGAGATGGGCGAAGCGCTGCGCACGGTGGTGCGTCAGCTCGCGCCGATCGCGGCCGAGATCACCTGTCCCGCGTGCGGCGTGCGCTCCGCGGCGAGCAAGCGCTTCTGCGGCGAATGCGGCGCGCAGCTGCAACAGAGCGCGCCGGTCGCGCCGCTGCCGCGCATGTCGCTGCCGCCGAGCATGCGCGCGGTGGTTTCGAGCCAAGGCGCGCTGGTCGGCCGCGACGCGGAGATGCAACAGCTGCTCGACTTGCGCGATCGCGCAGCGAAGAGCGCGCAGCTGGTTTGGGTCGTCGGCGAGGCCGGCATCGGCAAGACGCGTCTCCTGGCGGAGATCGCGAAGCGCGCCGCCGCCGAAAACGATTTGGTGGTCGGCGTCGGCCCGCACGAAACCGGCGCGCCCGTTCCCTACTACTCGCTGCGCGCGATGGTGTGCAGCCTGCACGGCGTTGAAGGCAGCGCGCTGCCCAAGCTCGCCGAAAGCGTCGCGAGCCAAGAGCCACTGGTCGCCGCGGGCCTGCGCGAGCTGCATGCTCCGCTCGGCTTGCGCGGCTCCGAGCAACGCTCGCGCGCCGGTGCCGTCGCCGCCGCGCTCGATTGGTCGGTGGGCAAAGGCATGCAGCGCGTCAACGCGCCGCGCGCGCTCCTGCTGTTCGATGATCTGCACCGCGCCGATGGGCTCACCGCGCAAGCGATCGGCGCCTACGCCGAGCGCGTGCGCAACCGTCCGGTGTTCTTGATCGTGTCGTGCGTGCAGAGCACGTTGCCCGAGCTGTTGCCGGACGCGGCGATGATCGCGCTCTCGCCGCTCGACGTGGCCGCCTCGCATCGCGTGATCGGTGGCACGCCGGTGCCCGGTCGCGTCGATGACCGCGCGTTCCTGCCGCTGTACCTCGATCAGCTGCGCAGCCTCGGGCTCGGCCTCGATGGTGCTGCGCACACGCTGCCGCGCCGGCTCGCCGATGCGGTCGCGCAGCGCATCGAGCGGCTGAGCTTGTCGGCGCGGCGCTTGCTCCAAGCTGCGTGCGTGCTCGGCGATCGCTGCGACCGCGGCACGCTGCTCAAGCTCTCGGGCGTCGGCGACGAGCAAGGTCTCTCGCTGCTCAAGGCGGTCGGCCTGCTGGTCGAGCACGGCTCGCAGCTCGAGGTCGTCCACCCGTTCGTTCGCGACCTGGTCGAAGCTTCGATCCCGGCTGAAGCGCGCAAGGTGCTGCACGCGAACGCGCTCGAGCTGGTGGCGGAGACCGACGCGCCGCTCGAGGTGCGCGCGCAGCATGCGTACGGCGCGGGCGAAGCGTTCAGCGCGCTGATGTTGCTCGAGCGCACCGGTGATCTCGCGCTCGAGCGCGGCGATCCAGTGGGGGCCGTGCTCGCGTATCGGCGCGGCCTCGATCTCGCGCGCCGCGAGCTGCTCGAGTCGGGCGACACCGCGCTCGAAGACGCGATCGCGGGTTTCAGCCGCAAGCTCGGCCACGCGCTGCTCCGCAAGGGCGACCTCACCGGCGCCGAAGGCGTGCTGCGCGAAGGCCTCGAGTTCTGCGCGCCCACGAGCTTGCTGCGCGGGCAGCTCTTGCTCGGCCTGGGCCGAGCGCTTGCCGGCCGGCGGCGCCTGCGCGACTCGTATCGCTTACTCGGCGAAGCGCTCGAGATCGCGATCACGCGCGAGGATATGGCGACGCAGGCGGCGATTCACCTCGCGATCGGCGACGTGCGGCGTTCCGAAGGCAATCTGGTCGGCGCGGTCGGCGCGTTCACGTCCGCGATGCAAGCGCTGACCGGCAGCAATGATCGCTTGTTGCTCGCGCGCGGCGCGGTCGAGCTCGCGAGCACGCTGGCGCAAGGCAGCAGCAGCGCCGAAGCCGCGCTCGAAGCGCTGACCCGTGCGCGCGACCTCGCCCGCGACGCTCATGCTCCGCATCTCGAAGCGCTGGTCGCGGATGCGACTGCGCACGTGCATGAAACGCACGGTCGACCCGATGTCGCGGCTTCGTACATGCGCGAAGCGCTCCGGATCGCCGAGCACGCCGGCGACGCGGTGACCGCCGCGCGCTGCCGCGTGGCGTTGCGCGAGCCTTCTGGAACGACCGGCTCCGAGAACGGATCGGCCAGCGGAAATGGCAACAGCAACGGCTCGG
>JAYUYY010000241.1:0-6669 GCA_043752225.1 Sandaracinaceae bacterium
GCACGCGCGAGCTGTGTGCACCGACGGCGGGCGGGCCGAGCAGCGGCTGTCAACGCACGCCGGTCGACGCGGATTGCCCCGACGGATCGTTTTGCAATGGCTCCGAGGTCTGCGACACCACGCGCACTAGCGCTGCGTATGGCATGACCGGCTGCGCAGGAGCGGCGGCCGCGGATGTCCCGTGCGATCCTGCCAACGATCTCGACGGCTTTGCCTGCACCGAAACCGTGTGCATCGAGGACGCGACTCCGCGCACCGGTCACTGCGAGAGCCAGTCAAACGATAGCAACTGCAACAACGGCGCGTTTTGCGACGGCATCGAAGCGTGCAACCCGACGGCGCCCGGCGCGGACGCGGGCGGTTGCGTGTACCCGCAGTCCGCCTGCGACAGCGCCGTGCTGCCGGCCTGCGCGGTGCCAACGTGCGACGAAAGCGTGGATACCTGCGGTGCAGCGACCAACGCTGCCTTCAACTGCGGCGACGGTGATCCATGCACGACCGACACGTGCAACCCGCTCGCCAATCCGCAGGTGAGCCCGAGCGGCTGCGAGCACGCGACCGTCGGCGGTTGCATCGGCTGCCAAGCCCACGCCGACTGCACCGACGCGCACGTGTGCACGCTCGACACTTGCGAGCCCGACAACACCTGCACCAATGACCGGGCGGGCTGCGAATGCTTGGACGACGCCGAGTGCGACGACGGCTTTGCATGCACCGTTGACAGCTGCGCGCCGGACGGAAGCTGTACGTTCGCGCCGAGCGATGCGTTCTGCGTGAACGCCGACCTGCCTGCGGGCTTGTGCAACGGCGCAGACACTTGCGCGCCGCTTGCGCCGGGCGCGGGCGCGGATGGCTGCGTGCACGCGAGCAGCGCGCCCTCATGCGACGACGGCCTCAACTGCACAGACGACGCGTGCGACGCGCAGGCCGGCTGCATGAACGCGCCCGACGACATGTTCTGCGAGCAGCAGGACCTGTTGGTCTGTGATGGCCTGGCCTTCTGCAGCGCGAGCGCGGACCCCGGCGTCAACCCGAGCGGCTGCGAAAACCCTGCTGGCTACAATCCGTGTCCCGACGACGGCATCGCGTGCACGGTCGAAACCTGCGTCGAGCCTAACGGCGTCCTACCGATGCGCTGCGCCACGCAGCCCGACAACGATTATTGCATCGCGCAACCGGGTGGATGCGGCAAGACCTGCCAAGTCGGCGTCGGCTGCACCAGCGCGTGCGTGCCGACAACTTGCCAAGGCAAGACGTACGCGTGCGGCGACTGCGTCGATAACGATGGCGATTGCCGCGTCGACACGCTCTCCGATCCTTCGTGTCTCGGGCCGTGCTCCGACAACGAGAGCGGCTACAGCGGCGAGATCCCCGGTCAGAACAACGCGCCCTGCAAGATGGACTGCTACTTCGACCAGGACACCGGCGCCGGCAACGACGACTGTTACTGGAGCCACTCGTGCGACCCGTTGTCGGTCGGCCCGTCCTATCCACCTTCGGGCGACAGCAGGTGCGCGTACAGTCCCAGCTCTAAGATCCCTGGCGAGCAGCTCTCCTGTGCCGAAGCGCAAGCCACCCAGTCGACGCAATGCTCGGACCGCATCGCACCCGTCGCCGCGGGTGACAACTACTGCGGAGCGCTCGTGCCCAACGGCTGCGACTGCTTCGGCTGCTGCGCGGTGCCCGGCGTCACCTACGCCGTGTACCTCGGCTCGACCGACGCAGCCGGCCTTGGCACTTGCACGCCCGAGACCCTGCTGAACCCCAACCTCTGCAAGCCGTGTACGCAGGTGCAAGGCTGCAGCAACTCGTGCACCGAGTGTGAGATCTGCGTCGGCAAGCCCGAGCTCCCGCCGAGCTGCGCCTGCCAAGAGTGCGCACCCGGAGCGCAGCTCTGCGGCGAGCCGTGCGGCACGCCGTGCCCCGCGGCGTACTACTGCAGCACCGGCTGCTGCGTGCTCGCACCGCTGTGAGGTAGCTTGCGCGTCATGCCCAAGGTGCCGCGCAACCTGATCGCAGCTGTGCTCTTCACGCTCGCGTTCGTACTCAATCCGGCGTACGTCGCGGGCTGCGGTGACGAAGACGCAGAGCCCAACTTCGGCGAAGCGCAGATGCTCGAAGTGCTCGAGGGGCTCACAGTGATGGGGCCCTACTCGATGGAGGAGGGCGACGCGCAGTACGAAGTCGAGCTGATGCTGACTCAAGTCGGCGGCGCAGATGACTTGGGAGCCGCGCTACGTCCGCTTTTCGCGATGCAGGCGTATGCGTGCGGCTCGCGCACGTTCATGCAAAGCGCCGCGGCGTGCATCACCAGCACGACGCTCCCGATCGAAGGCGCTTTGACGCTGCGCCGGATCGATGGCGACGAGCCAGCGGTCGTGGTGAGCGACCTCGCCGTGCGGGGAGAGATCGTCGTTTTCGGCACGCGGCTCGGCAACGCGCACGTCTCTCTCGACTTCGAAGGAGGCTTCGCCGCGCTGGTCAGCGATGACGGCGTGCGCTTCGATGTAGACCGCTTTGAGGCTCAGAATCTCGGACCGGATGCGATCGACCTCGCGGTGAGCGCGCCCGCACCCGCACCCGCGTCGGACGCACCGCCCGACCGCGCCGATCCTCATTACTGAATGCCCATACCGGTCCGCGCCAGACTCTTCGTGCTCCTCCCAGCTCGCACGATTAGCAATGCGCACCGTCCCAGCGGTTCAGAAGGAACCGAGAGGAGCTGTGGTCGCCGCGCTAGCGCGCAAGTCCTCGACGATCGATGCGTTATCCATTCGTATACGACGCGTGTACGCACCCCGCGCCAAGTAGATCCGCTACGCGATTTTTCGCGTAGTTGGGCCTGGTACGGCAATCGCATTGGTCGATCCGCGCGGGTTCGACGCGGCCGGATCCACCACGCCTTCCGCGCTGCGGAAGGGTTCGACTCTCCCCGCGGGTGCTCACATGCTCAACCATCACAACAGAAAGGAGGCGCGTCATGCGTACGCTCGTACTGGATCAAGGATACCAACCCCATCGCATCGTCAGCTGGCAACGCGCCGTCCTCATGCTGTTCGACGGGAAGGTCGAGATCGTCGAGGAATACGACGATGACATCCGATCGGTGACCTTCACGATCAAGATGCCGTCGGTCGTGCGCTTGCTGCGCGCGGTGCGAGGCAAGCGCGGCGTGAAATTCTCGCGCATGAACGTCGCTATACGCGACGCGTTTCGCTGCCAATTACTGCGCGCGCAACTTTCCGCTGCACAAGCTGACGTACGACCACGTGGTGCCGCGCTCGCAAGGCGGCAGGACGTGTTGGGAGAACATCGTGATGGCCTGCTACGCGTGCAACGGACGCAAAGCCAATCGCAGCCCGGCGCAGCTGGGCATGCAGCTGTTGAAGCGCCCGGTACGCCCGCGCTGGCTGCCGCTGATCGCGTTTCGGATCGATCCTTCGTGCAGCATTCCGGAGACCTGGATCCACTGGGTCTACTGGCACGGCGCGCTCGAGGAAGAAGGCCCGGAGCGCTGAAGTGAGAGAGGAGAGGACCGCCAAGGACTCCAAGGGAGAAAGAGATCGCTCAGAGCACCAAAATCTCTTTCTCCCCTTGGCGTCCTTGGCGGTTTAAATTCTCATCTCACGACGTGTCGCGAACGATCATATCGGCGAGCGTCTGAAAAGCGCTTCTGCAACAGCAGCTCTTCTTGGCACGCCCCTGCTTTGTCACGGGTGACTCGTGACTGATCGATGGATGTACGAGACGAAGTGAGATTCCCATGACCACCACGACCTACGAATTGCATGAGCCCGTGAACAGCAGCGTGCCGGTGAAGACTTGGACGCGCGGCGTGCCGCTCGAGCCGGAGGCGCTCGAGCAGCTGTCGAACATCGCGCGCTTGCCGATCGTGCATCGCTGGGTTGCGGCGATGCCGGACGTGCACCTCGGCATCGGTGCCACCGTCGGGAGCGTGATCCCGACGATCGGTGCGGTTATCCCGGCGGCGGTCGGCGTGGACATCGGCTGCGGGATGATGGCCGTGCAGACGACGCTCACCTCGCACGATCTGCCCTACAACCTCGCGCCGATGCGCAACACGATCGAGCGCGCCGTGCCGCACGGCCGCGGCAAGCACGGCGGTAAGGGCGACAAGGGCTCGTGGAGCGCGATCCCCAACCGCGTCGTCGACGTGTGGGCTGAGCTCGAGCCCACTTGGAAGCGCATCGCGGGCAAGCACCCCGCGGTCGAGAAGAGCAATCACGTCGTGCACCTCGGCACGCTCGGCACCGGCAACCACTTCATCGAGGTCTGTCTCGATGAGGGCGACCAGGTTTGGTTCATGTTGCACAGCGGCTCGCGCGGCGTCGGCAACCGCATCGGCAGCTACTTCATCGAGCTGGCGAAGAAGGACATGCAGCGCCACATCCACAACTTGCCCGACGCGAACCTCGCGTACTTCTCGGAAGGCAGCGAGCACTTCGATGACTATGTCGAGGCGGTGAGCTGGACGCAGTCGTTCGCGCGCCATAACCGCGAGCTGATGATGCACGCGGTGCTCGACTCGGTGCGGCGCCTGCCAGGCATCCCGCCCTTTCAGATGAGCAAGCAAGCGGTGAACTGCCACCACAACTACGTCGCGAAGGAACGGCACTATGGCCAGGACGTCTTCGTCACGCGCAAGGGCGCGGTGCGCGCAGGCGAGGGTGAGCTCGGGATCATCCCGGGCAGCATGGGCGCGCGCTCGTACATCGTGCGCGGCAAGGGAAACCCGGAAGCCTTCGAGAGCTGCAGCCACGGTGCGGGCCGCGTGATGTCGCGCACCGCGGCGAAGAAGAAGTTCACGTTAGAGGATCATAGGAAGGCGACCGAAGGCGTGGAGTGTCGCAAGGACGCGGACGTGATCGATGAAACGCCCGCCGCATACAAAGACATCGATGCGGTCATGCATGCACAGCGCGATCTGGTCGACGTGGTGCATACGCTCAAGCAAGTCGTGTGTGTGAAGGGTTGATGCGCCGACGCAGTCGGGCGCGAGGAACAAAGGTCTGAGATGTTGATCATCGATGGTGCGTTGGGCGAGGGCGGCGGGCAGGTGCTCAGGACCGCCCTCGCCCTGTCGGCTGTGACGGGCAAGGCGTTCCGCATCGACCTCATTCGCGGCAAGCGCCGCAAGCCGGGACTCTTGCGCCAGCACCTCACCGCGGTGAAGGCGATCGCGGAGATCTGCGGCGCGCGCGTGTCGGGCGCGGAGCTTGGCTCGCAGGCGCTCTCCTTCGAGCCCGGTGCGGTGAAGCACGGCGAGCATTGCTTTGCGGTCGGCACTGCGGGCAGCGCGACCTTGGTGTTTCAAACGGTGTTGCCCGCGCTACTGATGGCGCCCGGGCGTTCGCGCATCGTATTCGAGGGCGGCACGCACAACTCGATGGCGCCGCCGTTCGATTTCATCGCGCAGACCTTCGTGCCGCTGTTGCATCGCATGGGTGCGACTGTGAGCGTCGAGCTGGTGCGCGCGGGGTTCTATCCTGCGGGCGGTGGGCGTTTCGAAGCATTCATTGAAGGCGGCAGCGCGCTTGTGCCGCTTGAGCTGCTGACGCGTGGCGACGTACACAGCGTGCGGATTAAGGCGGTGGTGTCACAGCTGCCCGAACAGATCGGGCAGACCGAGGTGCAAGCCGTAGCGAGCGCGCTTGCGGACTTGCACGACAAGCTTGAGCTCGAGACCGCGCAGGTCGAGAGCGCAGGGCCGGGCAATGTCGCGAGCGTGACCGTGCGCTCGCAGGCGTTGACCGAGACCTTCACCGCGTTCGGTGAGGTGGGGGTGCGCGCGGAAACGGTCGCGCACCAGCTCGCGAGTGAGGTGCGCGCGTATCTGCAAAGCGATGCGCCGGTCGGCGAGCACCTCGCGGACCAGCTGCTGATCCCGTGCGCGTTGGCCGGTGGCGGCGCGCTGCGCGTCACCGAGCCGAGCTTGCACACGCGCACCAACGCCGAGGTGATCGGGCTGTTCTTGCCGGTGCGCATCGACATCGAGCGCGAAGGGGTTGCGCACGTGCTGCGCGTCAGCGCGCTGAGCGGCGGTCGTCCGCTCGAACGCCCATCCGTGCAGCCATAGTGGAACGGCCACACGGCCGAGATCACCGCCTGACAGGTGGAACACGCTTGGCACGAGGCCTGCTTAGGCCAGCTGCATGTCCGAAACATCACTCTTGGTCGTCGAGCACGGGGGCAGCTGGATCGACTGGGCGCGGTCGTTGCGCAAAGACGACCACATGCTGGTGTTGGTTGCTCAGCAACCCGGCGAAAACCCGCAGTCTTTCTTCGATCGGGTGCAGAAGCGCATCGACATTTTGAGCCTGCAATCCGCCAATTTGGAGCGGGTCGTGCTCGTCGGGGGCAGCTTCTGGAACGGCCCAGCGCTGCTGTCACGTGCGCGGATGGTGCGTGCCCTCTTGTCTCGTTTGAGGCAGCGCGCCCCGGAGACGAAGTTGGTCCTGGACGGCGGGTCGAAGGATAGCTCGCACGCTCGCGATGCTCGGCTTACGCGCCGCGCTCTACGGCATCTTCCGCAACCCGACGTTCCCCACTGAGCCGTTCCCCCGCTCAGCCGCCGGGCCGCTGCGCTACGCCGCGATCGCGGGACCGGCGACCAAACGCATGTGACTGGGTGCGTGCTCGACGCACTCC
>JAYUYY010000242.1:0-2550 GCA_043752225.1 Sandaracinaceae bacterium
CTGGGATCGCGGTGCCCGCGCAAGAGCTCGCGCGTGGCGAGTAGCTCTGTATACGGGCGAATACGCTTCGAGCGTGGCTCGCCCTACCCGCCGCGGTGCTCCGTCGCATGAGTCTCCCGTGCAACCCCGCACAGGAGCGAACCATGACGAAATCACTTCACATCACACTGAGCCTGATCCTTGCGAGCGCGCTGCTCGTCGCCTGCGAGGATGACGAGAGCAACAGCAACGCCGGTGCAGCCGGTATGACCACCAGCGGCGGCGCGGGCGGAACGAGCGGCGCCGGCGGCGTGGCCGGCATGACCAACACAGGCGGCGCGAGCGGAACAGGCAGCGGGGGCGCGAGCGGAATGAGCAGCACGGGCGGCACCGGCGGAACAGGCGCCACCGGCGGCACCGCTGGAATGGTCGCGACCGATGCCGGTGACGAGCCGGTCGATATCGTCGCCACCGCGATCGCAGCCGGCGGTTTCACGCAGCTCGCCGGCGCGCTCACGACCGCGGGCTTGATCGCCACGCTGCAAGGCGCTGGCCCGTTCACCGTATTCGCGCCTACGGACGCGGCGTTCGATGCCTTCGAAGCTGCGAACCCCGGCGTGCTCGCAGGCCTCAGCGCCGAAGAGCTGAGCGCGATTTTGACCTATCACGTGATCGCGGGTGACGTGGCCTCGAGCGCGCTCAAGGAAGGCGGCGTCGCGATGACGGTCGCGGGCTCACCGGTCGCGTTCGCGCTCGAAGGCGGCGCGACGATCCTCGGCGGCGAAGGCACGAGCGCTGCGATCACGACCGCGGACATCGAAGCGAGCAACGGCGTGATCCACGTGATCGACGCCGTGATCCTGCCGCCGTCGAAGGACATCGTGGAAACCGCACAAGGCATCGCGGACTTCAGCACGCTCGTCGGCGCAGTGGTCGACGCCGAGCTCGTCAGCGCGCTGCAAGCCGAAGGTCCGCTCACGGTGTTCGCACCGACCAACGCGGCGTTCGAAGCGATCAGCGACACGGTCGCAGGCCTCAGCACCGAGCAGCTGACCAACGTGCTGCTCTATCACGTAGTGGACGGCGCGGTCGGCGCGGGCGATTTGCTCGCGGGCGAGGTGCCGACGCTGCTCGAAAACCAGAGCGTGACGGTGGACCTGACGAACGGCGCAAAGATCAACGACGCGACCGTAACGATGGCGAACGTGCTCGCGAAGAATGGCGTGATCCACGTCATCGACATGGTTCTGATCCCCGAATGACACCCGTTCTGTGAATGACACCCCAGAGGGCTTACCCCGGCCCTGCATCGCAATCGCTTCGCACCCGGACCCCGGCAGCCCTCCGCTGTCGGGGTCTTTTTTTCGCGACGGCTACGAGCCCGCTGGGATCCACAGCAGCAGCCCGATGCCGAGCGCGATGCGGTACCACGCGAACACGCTGAAGCTGTGGGTTTGGATGTAGCGGATCAGCCACTTCACCACGATGAACGCCGTGATCGTGGAGACCACGAAGGCGATCCCGAGCTCGCTCCAATTTTCATCGCTCGCGCCGCCGAGCTTCCACTGCTTGAGGCACGCGTACGCGCTGGCTGCGAACATGGTCGGGATGCCGACCAAGAACGAGAACTCCGTCGCCGCTTTGCGATCGCCGGTGCCGAAGAGCATCGCGGCGAAGATCGTCGCCGCCGAGCGCGACGTGCCGGGAAAGACGCCCGCCAGGATTTGAGCGAGCCCGACCGCGATCGCCGCCGGCCAGCTGATCCGCGATTGCTCCGAAGCTCGCTTCGCGAAGTGCTCGGCAGCGAGGATCCAGAAGCCGCCGATGATCAGCGCCCACGCGATCGGCGTGACCTCTTCCGGCAGCTCGAAGCCGAGCTTGCTCACGATCAGCCCGAGCACGGCCGTGATCCCGAACGCGGCTGCGAGCTTGAGCACGTAGCTGCGGTTGTCGGACTCGTGCAGCCCGAGCGCGAGCAGCCAGAGGCGTCGCCGGTAGATCACGGTGACCGCGAGGATCGCGCCAGCTTGGATCACGATGTTGAAGACCTCGGAGCGGTGACCCAAGCCGAGCTTCTCCGCGATCAGCAGGTGGCCCGTGCTCGAGACCGGCAGGAACTCGGTGACCCCTTCGAGGATGCCCAATGCGATGACTTGCAGCAGGTTGTTCAAGCACGCGTCCGTGATTAGACGCTTTCGAACTGACCTGCGCGCTCGAGCGCTTCGAGCACCGACTCGACCGCGTTGTGCATGCGGATCTGCTCGAGGCTGACGCGCACGGCGGGCTCCTTCGGCGGCTCGAAGCCCGCGAAGTCGCCATCGGGGCGACGCTCTTTGCAGAGCGCGACGTCGGTATCGACGAACACCTCGAAGAAGCGCGTCGCGCCGATTCGATCGCGCGCCTTGGCTCGCTCGAGCACGGTCTTGCTCGGGAACGCGCAGATCGCGATCAGGCCCGCGCTGGTACACGCGTGCGCAGCCGAGATGATGCCTTCGAGCGTCTCGTCGACCGGCTCGATCACGTGCGCGGTGTGCCCGAGATCGAACAAGCGCCGCTCGAGCGCGTACGCGA
>JAYUYY010000243.1:0-2548 GCA_043752225.1 Sandaracinaceae bacterium
AATTTTGCGGCCCGACTTGCCGCGGCCGGTGCCGGGGCGGATCACGGTGCCGTCGCGGCGCGGTGCGGCGCTGCCCTCGAGCGTCTTACGCAGCTCATCGATCGCGGCGCGACCCAAGCCCTGCGAGTCTTTGTGCAGTCGTACGACCGTGTCCGAGAGCGCGGCGCGCAAGAGCGGTTGGCTCGCCAGCTCGCATTCGCGCGTCAGCCATTCGATGCCGCGCTCGCCGCTGATGCGCGGTACCAGCGTGCACAGCGCTTGCGAGAGCACGAGCAGCACGCGCCGCCGCGCCTCCGAGCGATCCGCGGAACGCGGCGAGCCCTCCACCGCAGCGAGCACGCGCGAAACGTACTCGAGCGCGGGCTCGTGGTCGCGGAGCGATGAGACGGCTTGCGCCTGACTGAGCACCATGAGCAGCGCGGCGCCGGTGGCAAAGCGCAGCTCGCGATCATCCTCGTCCATCCAGCCCGCAGCGCGCGCGACCAGCGCGTCGGCGTAACCGGGGTGCGCGCACATCGCGATCAGCGCGTCGACCGTACCCAGCCGCACGGGCAAGCGCGGATCCGCGGCCAGCGCCGCGATCGCAGCCCAGACGCGCTCGGCCGCCTTGCCTTGTTCCTCACCGCCCTTGCGCAGCCACGAACAAAAGCCATGCACCGCGGCCACCGGCAGGACCGCGCGCGAGTCGTCGACCGGAGCGTCTTCCTCCGCGAGCCGCATCAGCAGCGGCAAGGCGTTCTTGGTCTGGCCGTTGATCTCGGCGCCGAACGCCGCGGCTAACTTCGAGTTAGGCCGCGGTCCAGGCAGCCCGCCGTGCCGCGCGAGCAGGTCTTCGAGCTCGGCGGAATTGCCCGCGAGCGCGGTTTTGAACGCGGCTTGCAGCGCTTCACTGCGCAGGCCTTCGGAACCGGGGACACGGGGCAGTCGGGACGATGGGGGCATAGCCGCTCGCAGCTTCTATACGCGGCGCAGGCGCGCAGCAAATCGGGCAGGTTTGACCGGCGAGCCGGCAGCGCTCAGCCGGCGGCCACTTTGCTCACGCGAAAGCGCTTCTTCTTGATCCGGCCGGCGTCGAGACAATCGAGCGCGCGCTTCTCGACCTCGCGCTTGACCGCGACGTAGGTGCGACTGGCTTGCACGACGATCTTGCCGACTTGATCGCCGGCAATGCCACCCTCGCCCGTCAGCGCGCCGAGCACATCGCCCGGCCGAAGCTTGTCGCGGCGGCCGCCTTCGATCCGCAGCGTGACCATCTCCGGCCGCGCGGGCAGCGTGCCGTCTCGATCGACGTCGAGCGCGCTGAGCTTCGCGTGCTTCAAGCTACCCGGACCACCGGCGCGCTCCTCGATCCGCTGCAGCCGCGGCTTCTGGTTGGCATCGAACAAGCTGAGCGCGAGGCCTTCCTTGCCCGCGCGCCCGGTGCGACCGATGCGGTGCAGATGCACGTTCGGATCGGGCGAAAGCTCGAAGTTGATCACGCAGTCGAGATCGACGATGTCGAGGCCGCGGGCTGCCACGTCGGTCGCGACCAGCACCGAGCAGCTGCCGTTCGAGAACACCACCAACACTTCGTCGCGCTCGCGTTGCTCGAGATCGCCGTTGAGCGCGAGCGTGCGCACGCCACCGCGCCGGAGCGCGCGTGCGATCACGTGGCAGTCGTCGCGCGTGTTGCAAAACACCAGCGTCGACTCCGGCTGGAAGTGCGCGAGCAACTTGAGCAACGCGGCGATCCGGTCGTCGAGGCTGGCTGCGTGCTCAGACGAATGCACCTCGAAGAACAGCTCGCGCAGCTGGCCCTCGGCCATCTCGAGATCGACGCTGACTCGAACCGGCTCGCGCTGATAGCCCGCGCTCAGCTCTTGGATCGCGTCCGGAAAAGTCGCGGAGAAGAGCAACGTTTGGCGCGCGGCCGGCGTCTTTTGCAGGATCGCGCGCAGATCCTCTTCGAAGCCCATGTCGAGCATGCGATCGGCTTCGTCGACCACGACCACCTTGAGCCCATCGAGCTGCAAGCTCTCCTTCTCGATCAACGCGCGCAGCCGGCCCGGCGTACCCACGACGATGTGCGCGCCATGCTCGAGCGAGTCGCGGTGCGCGCGGATCGGCACGCCGCCGCACAGCGTCACGAGCTTCACGTTCGGCGTCGCGCGAGCGAGCGAGCGGATCTCGCGGCCGATCTGGTCGGCCAGCTCGCGAGTCGGGCACAAGATCAGCGCTTGAGGCCTGCGATCCTCGGTGTTCAACCCGTGCAGCAGGCCTAGGCCAAAGGCGGCGGTCTTCCCGCTGCCGGTTTTCGCCTGACCGATCACGTCGCGGCCCAGCAGGATCGGCGGCAACGCGGCCGCCTGGATCGGCGTCATTCTCGAATATCCAAGCGTTACCAGATTTTCGAGCACCGCCTGAGACAGCGGCAACGCAGCAAAGTCGGTAGTAGCCGGGCCGCGAACGTCATCGGAGGTCATGCGCGGCGGACTGTACGTGATTTTTTCGTGTCCGCTCGGAGCGCGTTGAAAGCCGCTCCAGAGCCCGTTGAGAGCTGCGCCGCGCA
>JAYUYY010000244.1:0-2548 GCA_043752225.1 Sandaracinaceae bacterium
TCGCTGAGCACGAACACCTCGAGCACGCCGCCGCCGCCAGCGGCGGCGATCGACTCACGCATCGCTGCCACCGCAGCGAAGACGTGCTCTGCATCCTCCTCGTAGATCGGGATGCACACCACGCTGCGCGGCAGCGGCTCGGCGCTCGCAGCTGCGACGACCTCGCTCGCTACGCGCGCAGGCCTGCGCAGCAAGCCCAGGCACGCGACGGTCATGCCCGTACTGCCCAGCGCGCAGAGAAACGTGAACAGCAGCAGCCACGCGAGCTCCAGCAGCTCGAGGCCGCCGGTTGCGAGTGCGAACCCAAACGTGATGCTCGCTGCAGCCGTCAGCAGCAACGGTGGCAGTGAGCCGAGCAGCCAGCTCGGCAAGCGCAGCCGGCGCAGCGTCTGATCGCCGAACACCGCGTGGGTCGGCTGGCGCCCCGTCCACGGGTCGCCGAAGCGGTGCGCGGCCGCATGCGCTGCGGCCTCGTCGCCCAGGAACAGCGCGGGCTCCGCGGCCACGAATGCGCGCAGCCACAATGGATCCACCGCGTCGGCACGCTCGCCGAACAGCGCCTGGCGAAACTGCTCGTAGCGCGCCTGCGCTGCGGCGATCGCAAGCTCGGGTGCGGCATCCGGCCCGCAGGCCGCGCTGATCTCCTGCGACAACACGCTCACGCGCGCTGCATCGGTGAGGCCCAGCGCGAGCAAGTACTCCGCCACGCGGCGCTCTGCGCGCGAGCCCTCCGCAGCCCGCGCACGCACGCGGCTGGATGACTCACCGCTCGCAAGCGAGCGGTTGGATGCTTCGCCCGAGCCGAGATCGCTCAGCGCGCGGGTTGCCATAGGTAACTCCAGGTTTCTGTCAGCACGTCGGCTTCGTGCCTCAGAAACGCGCGCAGCTCCACGTCCTTGCCTGAGGTATTCGGCACGACCTCGAAGCTGGCGCGCAGTGTCTTGGTGAAAGAATTGGACTCGATGTGCTGCTCCACGACTTCACCACCGCTCACGCTCACGTTCACATGCACCCCGGTCGGGTCGGCACCAGCGCGGGCGCTCGCGAAATCCACCAGAAAGCGCATGCCTTGCTTGGTGCGCGCCATGCGCGTCGCCACGACGCGGCCTGCGTCACTCGCATTCGCGGTGGTGCTGGCCGCAGGGGCACTGCCGCCCACGTGCATGCGATAGCGCAGCGACAAGCCGGATTGCGGCAGGCTGTCCGGCACCCAGAGCATCGCGATGTTGTCGTCGGTCTCGAGCTTGGTGCTGATCTCGAGCAAGCGCAGCGCACCCGGGCCCCAGTCGCCCAGCGGCTCGATCCAGATGCTCGGGCGATCCTGGTAGCGGGCTTCGAGGTCTTGATAGCTTGCGAAGTCGCGGTCGCGCTGCACCAGGCCAAAGCCACGCGGAGAATCGAGGCGAAACGAGCAGACCGTGGTGCGCTCGGGGTTGCGAAGCGGGCGGTAGATCCACTCGCCATTCGCGGCGCGCATCGCCAGGCCGTCCGAGTCGTGCACCTCGGGACGGAAATCCTGGAAGCGCGCGGGGGCCTCTTCGCCGAACAGGAACATGCTGGTGAGCGGGGCCAGGCCCAGCACCTTCACGGGCTCGCGCAGAAAGACGCGCGCGTCGACTTCGATCGTGGTCTGGTCGCCAGGCTGAATGCGAAACGCATAAGCGCCGGTGGCGCGTCGACTCTCGAGCAGCGCCAGCACCCAGGTCGCGCGATCCTGTGCACCGGGTCGCACCAGATACAGCTCGCTGAAGCGCGGGAACTCCTCGGCGCCCGGCTCGCCCGTGTCGATGGCCAGGCCGCGCGCGGACAGCCCGTAGACCTCGCCGCGCGCCAGCGTGCGAAAGTAGCTCGCGCCCTGCAGCACGATGATCTCGTCGCGATGCTCGGCGCTGTTCAGTGGCGCGTGCAGTCGCAGGCCAGCGAAGCCGAGCGTCGCGTCGTCCGCAGGCTTGGGCACTCTGTCGTACGAAAACAGGGACGACGAGAACGGAAACATGCTGGCACGCTGGCTCTGTGCATCGATGGTGTAGATGTGAACCGGCTCTTGGTAATAGAGGCCGAGGTGAAAAAACTGTGCTTCGAACTGGCCGGGCTCTCCGCGCCACAAGCTGCGCTCAGGGCGGAAACGGATACTGCGATATTGCTGATAGTCGAGGCCACGCAGCTCTTTCGGCAGTGGCCGCTGGTGGCTGCTGGATGCCGAGCTTTGGGACAACAGCTGCGCGCGCTCGACCAGCGTCGCGAAATACGCGGGCACGACCTCGGGTGTGGCCGATGCGGCCTCGATGACCTGGCTGCGCGCCGCATCCGGCGCGGGCGTGGTAGAAGCGCCGGGCATGCGAGCTGGGGCATGCTGACTGCCCGGCCCGCCGCAGCCCAGCAAAAGCGCCACAGCCAGGCGCGCCGCCATACAATGCCGATACAGCTGTAAATCACGCATGGCGGAGGTCCTTAGCACGGAT
The DNA here is from genome assembly GCA_043752225.1 of Sandaracinaceae bacterium. GTDB lineage: Bacteria > Myxococcota_A > Polyangia > Polyangiales > JAFGIB01 > JAYUYY01. The sequence continues at coordinate 2,463 of JAYUYY010000244.1, forward strand.
GCTGCCAACTGGCGCTAGCCGTGCATATGTCGCGTGCTAAGTACGAGCGAGCCGCGACATGGATGCAAGTACACCGCTAGAAACCC
>JAYUYY010000245.1:0-2543 GCA_043752225.1 Sandaracinaceae bacterium
GCCGAGCTGGTTCGCAATCCCGGTGCGTTCTTCCGCGAGTTTCTGCTGCTGCTGCGCTCGAGCCCCGAGAGCTACTACGACTTCCTCGGCGACGACGTGCTCGAAGCGCAGGACGGCGGTTTTCGGGATGACCAGAAGCCACTCTGGCTGAACCTCGGCTACTGGAAGGACGCGCACACGTATCCGGATGCGTGCGCCGCGCTCGCGCGCAAGCTCGCCGATGCCGCTCAGCTCGGGCCTGGCGACATCGTGGTGGATGCCGGCTTCGGCTTTGGCGAGCAGGACTTGCTGTGGGCTGCCGAGCGCAACGTCGCGCGCATCATCGGCGTGAACGTGACCAAGCTGCACGTCGACGTCGCGAACCAGCGCGTTGCGGCGCGCGGCTTGTCGGACAGGATCGACTTGAAGCTCGCGTCTGCGACCGAGCTACCGCTCGAAGCCGGCTCGGTGACCAAGGTGGTCGCGCTCGAGAGCGCATTTCACTTCGACACGCGCGAACAGTTCTTCGCCGAAGCGCAGCGCGTGCTCAAGCCTGGCGGTCGCATCGCCACGGCCGATTGCGTGCCGTGGATCGGCGAGAAGCCGGATGGCTTCGTGCATCGGCTCGGCTGGCGGCGCTGGGGCGTACCGCCAGCGAACATCTACGATCGCGATGCCTACCGCGAGAAGCTCGCGAAGGCGGGCTTCGAGCAGATCGAGATCGAGTCGATCCGGCACTACGTGTTTCCCGGCATGCACCACTACGCGGCGATGCGGAAGCAAGGCCTGTCGATGGACAAGGCGCTCGTCACGCTGAGCGAGCAAGACGTCTCGCAGGTGCTCGGGCTCGACGCGTGGGCGCGCCAAGGCGGGCTCACCGATTACATCATCGCGAGCGGCGTGAAGCGCTGACGTGGGCGCGCTTTGAACGAGCATGCAAAGCCGATCGAAGCAGGCGTCGCGCAGGTCTGCGTGGTCTGCGGTGCAATGCGCAGCGAGAGCTCCGAGACGGCCAGCGTGCGCTGCAACGTGCGTGCGTTTCGCGACGAGCGCTTCGTGGTCTGGCGCTGCGATGCCTGTCGCTCGCTGCACGCGCAAGACGAGGTCGATCTCGCGCGCTACTACGCGCGCTATCCGGTGTTCGATGCGAGCCTCGATTGGCGGCTGCGCGTCGTGTACGGCGGGATGCTCAAGCGCTTGAAGCGCGCCGGGCTGCTGCCCAGCCATCGCGTGCTCGACTACGGCTGCGGTAAAGGCTTGCTCGTGCAGTACCTGCGCGAGCAGGGCTATGACGCCGTCGGCTTCGATCGCTTTGCGCCGGGCTTTGACGACGAGCGCGTGCTCAGCTCCACCTATGACTGCGTGGTGAGCCAGGACGTGATCGAGCACGTGGTCGATCCGCGAGCGCTGCTCGCACAGCTGCGAGAGCTCACGGCGTTCGGCGGCATTCTCTCGATCGGAACGCCCGACGCTGCCGCGCTCGATCTCAAGCATCCCGAAAGCTTCGTGCACGCGCTACACGTGCCGTACCATCGCCACATCTTGAGCATGGCTGCGCTCGAGAAGCTCGGCGTCGAGAGCGGCCTGCAAATCTTGGAGCGCTACGACACGATGTACAACAACACGCTCGTGCCCACGATGAACCCGCGCTTCGTGCTGCACTACGTGCGCGCGCACGACGACATGTTCGATCTCGTGGTCGAGCCGATTGCGCTCAGCTGGAAGCTCTTCAATCCGCTGACGCCATTCTTCATCTTCTTCGGATTCTTCTTCGATCGGCACACCGACATCCAGGTGGTGTTTCGCAGGCCGCTCGCGCGCTTGGCGGAGAACACTTGATGGACACGAGCAGCCCGACGGGTGAGCCGGTCATCGACGTGCAGGCGGTGGGCCGCGTGTATGGGCAAGGCGCGTCGGCGGTGCACGCGGTGCAAGGCGTGAGCTTTCAGATCTTCGCCGGCTCGATCGTGACGATCGTGGGCGCGAGCGGCTCGGGCAAGAGCACGCTGCTCAACATGCTCGGCACGCTCGATCACCCGAGCAGCGGTCGCATCCGCATCGCCGGCACCGACGTCTACGCGCTCGACGACAACGCGCGCACTCGGCTGCGCCGCGACCGGATCGGCTTCGTGTTTCAGTTCTTTCATCTGTTGCCGACGCTGACCGCGATCGAGAACGTGATGCTGACCGCGGAGCTCGCCGGCCAGAGCGGCAAAGCCGTGCGCACGCGCGCGGGCGAGCTGCTCGAGCGCGTGGGCCTCTCTGGGCGCACCGAGCACCGGCCCGACGAGCTTTCCGGCGGCGAGATGCAGCGCGTGGCGATCGCGCGCGCGCTGATCATGGATCCGCCTTTGCTGCTCGCCGATGAGCCGACCGGCAACCTCGATTCGAAGACCGGTCGTGCGATCCTCGAGCTGCTGCGCGGTGCCGTGCACGAGCGGCGGACGGTCGTGCTGGTCACCCACGATCCGGTCGTCGCACGCCAAGGCGACCGCGTGCTGACGATGACCGACGGCAAGCTCACCTCGGACATCCGCGGCAGCGACCTCCCCGTCAGCCACTTT
>JAYUYY010000246.1:0-2543 GCA_043752225.1 Sandaracinaceae bacterium
CTGGCTGGTCGGCATGTCGATGGGCGGGCTGGGCACGCTGATGTACTCGCGGCAGCGTCCGTCCGCGGAGATCACAGGCGTGCTCGCGCTCGCGCCGTATCTCGGCGATTCGGATCTGCACGACGAGATCCGCGCGGCCGGCGGCCTGGCCAAGTGGAAGGCGCCGGCGCGCGTGACGACGCTGAACGCGGATAACTACCAGTCGGAGCTGTTCCGCTGGCTGCAAGCGGTCACTGCCGGCCGCGAGCCGGGCCCGATCATCCACCTGGCCTATGGTGATGATGACCGCTTGGCCAAGGCGGACTCGCTGCTGGCCGCGGTGCTGCCTAACGAGCGCGTGTACACCGGCGCGGGTGAGCACAACTGGGTGACGTGGCGCGCGCTCTTCCAGCGCTTCCTCGATTCGAGCGCGCTGATGAAGGATTGCGCAGCGCCTTCGAGCGCGCCGTAAACGCTCGCAAATTAGGCGTTTTCGTGTGACAAGCCGGCGCATCCATCATGCGTTGCCCGTTCTGCGCTGGTCTCGACAACAAAGTGATCGACTCGCGCCTGTCGCAAGGTGACGAGGTGATTCGCCGGCGTCGCGAGTGCGAGGGCTGCGACCGGCGCTTCACGACGTACGAGCGACTCGAGCTCGTGCTGCCGATGGTCGTGAAGAAGGACGGCCGGCGCGAGACGTTCGATCGCTTGAAGGTCGTCGCGGGCCTGCGCCGCGCGGTCGAGAAGCGGCCGGTTTCGACCGAGCAGATCGACCAGCTGGTCGATCGGATCGAGCGCAGCTTGGTCGAGCCGGGCGACAAAGAAGTGCAGTCGACCGTGATCGGCGAGCAGGTGATGGAAGGCCTGCGCGAGCTCGATCAGGTCGCGTACGTGCGCTTCGCGAGCGTGTATCGAAGCTTCCGCGACATCCATGAGTTCATGGCGGAGCTCTCGCACCTGTTGCAGCAGGGCAAGAGCGAAAAGGGATGAGCCGCACGCGGGCGCCCTCGCGTAGAGCCAAGCGGCCGGACGTCACGCTGAAAGCGGCGATCACGCTCGACGGTCGAATCGCGACCGCGAACGGCGACTCGAAGTGGATCACCTCGGAAGCCTCGCGAAAGCTCGCGCATCGCATGCGCGCGCAAGTCGATGCGGTGATGGTCGGCGTCGGCACCGTGCTCGCCGATGATCCCGAGCTCACCGTGCGGCACGCGCGCGGCAAGAACCCGTTGCGCGTCGTGCTCGACACGCGCTTGCGCACGCCCGCGAGCAGCCGCATCGCCGGTGCATCGCCGCACGCCCGCACGCTCTTCGTACACGGCCCGAAGGCGCCGCGCGCGCAGCGCACGCGCTTGACCGAACGCGGCGCCGAGCTGCTCGAGGTGGCGCTCGACGCGCAGCGCAAGCACCTCGATTTAAAGGCCGCGCTCGAGGCGCTGTTCGCGCGCGGCGTACGCACGCTCTTGGTCGAAGGTGGCAGCGAGCTGCACGGCGCGCTGCTCGCGCAAAAGCTGGTGGACCGCGTGGCGGTGTTCGTGGCGCCGCGCTTGCTCGTCGACAGCAGCGCGAAGCCGCTGGCCGCCGGCCCGGCCAAGAACAGCATCGCCGAAGCGCTGGCGCTCTCGAACGTGCGTTACCGCAAGGTCGGGCAGGATTTCTTGGTGCTTGGCACGCTAGAATGACAGGCCCCTGGACCTAGCGGGCGCGCAAGGCTATGGCTGTGCGCGCCGCTGGACCCACTGGCAGGCGAGCAGTCTCGGAGAGCATATGACGACAGCGGATCCCATCGAGCGCGTGCACCGCGCGATCGAGGACATTGCAGCCGGCAAGATGGTGGTGCTCGTCGACGACGAGCATCGCGAGAACGAGGGCGACCTCGTCATGGCCGCCGATCGCATCACGCCGGAGGCCGTGAACTTCATGGCCCGTCACGGCCGCGGTTTGATCTGCCTCGCGCTCGAGCCCGACCGCGTCGACCACTTGAAGCTGCCGCTGATGGTCGAGCTGAACCGCACCAAGCGCTCGACCGCATTCACTGTCTCGATCGAAGCGCGTGAAGGCGTGACGACTGGCATCAGCGCGCAAGACCGCGCCCAGACGATCAAAGTCGCGGTCGCGAAGAACTCGGGCCCGACGGACTTGGTCAGCCCCGGCCACATCTTCCCGCTGCGCGCGGTGCACGGCGGCGTGCTGCAGCGCACCGGTCACACCGAAGGCTCGGTCGATCTCGCGCGGCTCGCGGGCTGCTCGCCGGCGGGCGTCATCTGCGAGGTGATGAACGAGGACGGCACGATGTCGCGCATGCCCGACCTCGAGCGCTTCGCCAAGCAGCACTCGCTGCGCATCCTCTCGATCGCCGACTTGATCCAATACCGCTTGCAGATCGAACGCCTGGTGCGCCGCGTGGCTTCGGGCGAGCTGGCGTTGTTGCCGAACAGCCATAAGTGGCGGACGCATGTGTACGAGACTGCGGGCGAGCAGGGCCGCAACGAGATGCTCGCGCTCACGCTCGGCGAGATCGACGACACGCCAACGCTGGTGCGCGTCCAGGTCGGCAGCGTGCT
>JAYUYY010000247.1:0-2538 GCA_043752225.1 Sandaracinaceae bacterium
TCCCGCGCCGAGCCCGGGCCGTCCGGTCAAGCCGTCTGAAATGGCACCCAAAGACAGTAAGAATAAGCCTCCGGAGCCGCTCGAACGAGGCGCCATGGATCAGCTCTCGGCGCACCTCGATCGCGGCTGGGACCTCGTGCATCGCGGTGATCTCGTAGGCGCGCGCAAGTCCGCCGAGAAGAGCGTCGAGATCGACGCCGAGGCGCCCGAAGCGCACAACCTGCTCGGCTACGTGCAGGCCGTGCAGGGCGACTCCGAAGCCGCGCTCGAGCACTACCGCCAAGCGATCGCGCTCGACGAGAGCTTCATCGAAGCGATGCTCAACGCGGCCGAAGTGTTGATCCACCCGGTCCACGACTTCGAAGCCGCGATCGCGCTGATCGACGAAGCGCTCGATTGGGCCGAAGGCGACGAAGAGATCGCCGACGCGATGCTGCTCAAGTTCGACGCGTACGCGCATCGCGGCGACGACGAGTCGGCCAAGCGCGTCCTGCGCACGCTGCCCGAGCTGCCGGAAGCCAGCGAGCGCGTCTCGTTCTTGATCGGCCGCGCGTACTTCGAGGTCGGCGAGCTCGCACAAGCGCGCAAACACCTCGAGCGCGCGGTCGAGCTCGACGGCAGCCACGCCGATCCTCGTTACTACTTGGCGATGACGCTCGACGGCCAAGAGCAGCGCGAAGGCGCGACGCTCGAGTTCCTGCGCTGCCGCGAGCTCGATGTTGCGACGCCGCGCGTGCACTGGGCGCTCTCTTCGAGCCAGTTCGAGCGCCGCGTGCGGCATTCGATCGAGCAGCTCGAGCCGGTGCTGCGCTCGGTGCTGGAAGGCGCGCTCGTGGTCGTGGTCGACGTGCCGGGCGCCGAGGTCGTGGCCGAAGGCGTCGATCCGCGCGCCGCGATCCTGCTCGATGCGCGCAGCAACGGCAGCGCCGAGCCGCGCGCCGGCCGCGTGTTCGTCTACCAGCGCAACATCGAGCGCATGTGCGAAGACAGCGCCGCGCTGGATGAAGAGCTGATCGAGCTACTCAAGGCCGAGATCGCCGCGACGTTCCCCGCACTCGCGCAGCCGCAAGAGCCCGGCGGCGGCGAGAGCGACGTCTGTCACTGAGCCGTGAAGCGTTGAGCGCGTAGCAGCTCGGTCAGCGGCTCGGGGCTGAGCGCGGCGTAGCTGCGAGCGAAGTCTTCCGGCGGCAAGCGCTCGAACGAGCGCGCGGGCTCGCCGGCGAGCGCGGGCAGCGACAGCTTGAAGCAGTGCAGCATGACGCGGCGCGCGGCGATCACCGAGCCATCGTCCACAACCACGCGGGTCGCACCGCCGTACGCGCGATCGCCGAGCAGCGCGCAGCCGATATGCGCGAGGTGCACGCGCAGCTGATGCGTGCGTCCGCTGAGCGGCTCGAGCCAGAGCAGCGCCCCGTGCGCGCTGCGCGTCAGCACGCGATAGCGCGTGCGTGAAGGCCGCGCGCCTTTCGCAGTGTCCGGCACGACGCGGCGCTTGCGCGGGTCACGCGGGTCGAGCCCGATCGCGTGCGCGAGCTCGCCGGCGTCGGCCGCGGGGACCTGCGCGGCGAGCGCGACGTACGCGCGGCAATAGCTGCCTTGCTCGCGCGCGCTCAGTAAATACTTGGTGGCTTCGGGCGTGCGCGCGAACGTCACCAGGCCCGACACCTCGGCGTCGAGCCGCGAGCTCGGATGCAAGCGCGGCGCATCGGGATCGAGCGCGTGCGCGGCGTGCACCAGCGTCGCCTCGTTCGGATCGGGGCTCGTCGTCGGCAAACCCGGCGGCTTGTAGAGCACGAGCAGCGATCGATCGCTGTGCACGATATCGACGCCGCGCTCGCGCCAGGCGCTCGGATCAAGCATGCGCGAGCAGCTCGACCGTGCCTGCGCTGCCGTCGAGTCGCACGCGATCACCGGTCTTGAGCGCTTGGGTCGCGCTGCGCACGCTCACGACCGCGGGCAAGCCATATTCGCGCGCCACGATGCACGCATGCGAGAGCGGCCCGCCGAGCTCGGAGACCAGCCCTCCGGCTGCGATGAAGAGCGGCGTCCAGCCGACATCCGCGGCCGGCACGACCAAGATCTCGCCGGGCTCGAACGTCGCCTCCGGCACGCGCATCACGCGCACGCGTCCTTCGACCGATCCTGCGCTCGCGGCAAGCCCGCTGAGTATCGCGTTCGGATTGGCGTGCGCGCCAGGCCGATTCGTGGTCAGCGCTTGCAGCGGCTGCGCGGGCGGTGGGTAGCCGACGAAGGTGTCGGGCGGATCGGGCAGGCTCAAGTCGCGCGACAGCTGGCGCTTGCGCAGCACGACCAGCGCGCGAACGCTGCGCAGCTCACCGCGCAAGAACGCGTGCACCTCGCTGAGCGTGAGCATGAAGGCCGCGCCCTCTCCCAGCTCGGGCTCGCGCACCAGCATGCGGCGCGACGCGTCGAGCGCGATCCGCCGGTACATGTAGAGCACGTGCGCGACGTGCGAGCGCAGCTGCTCGCGACGCCGTACGTACCGCCGCACGATCGAAAGCAGCGCGCGCAGCGGCG
>JAYUYY010000248.1:0-2537 GCA_043752225.1 Sandaracinaceae bacterium
GAATTTGGCTTGCCGCGCTCGAGCCTTGCAGCGCTGCGCGGCGGCGACGCGCGCGAAAACGCCGACGCGTTGCGCGCGCTCTTGGCGGGCGAGGCCGGCGCCAAGCGCGACGCCGTGCTCGCCAATGCAGGCGCGGCGTTGTGTGTGGTGGGCCAAACGCCAGCGCCGCGCGACGGAGCGCTGCGCGCTGCCAAGGCGATCGACGACGGGTCTGCGCTCGCGACGCTCGATGCGTGGATCGCGCTGGGGCGAAAGCCGTGAGCGCGGACATTCTCGAGCGCATTCTCGAGCGCAAGCGGCGCGAGAATGCGCGGCGCGTACGTCGTGCGAGCGTCATCGAGCGCGCCGCACCTGACCGCGATCAGGGGGACGACCGCGTCGAGCTTGCGATCGCTCGCTTGCGGCGCGCAGGCGCGTCGCAGCCGAAGGTGATAGCGGAGATCAAACTGAGGAGCCCGAGCGCGGGGGTGATTCGCGAGCGCTCGCCGGGCGAGATCGTTCGGATCGCGAAAAGCTATGCCGCAGCCGGCGCGAGCGCGGTGAGCGTGCTGTGCGACGGACCGGGCTTTGGAGGCTCGCCGCTCGACCTGCGCCGCGTCGCACGAGCAGTCGATATCCCGTTGCTGTTCAAGGAGTTCGTGCTCCATCCGGTTCAAGTTTCGCTCGCGCGCGCGGTCGGTGCCGACATGGTGTTGCTGCTCGTGAATGCGCTGCAGCCCGCGGCGCTGTTCAAGCTGGTGAGCTGCATTCACGGAGCGGGGCTCGCGCCGATCGTGGAGGTCGCCGACGAGCATGAGCTGGTGGTCGCGCTGCGCAGCGAGGCGACGATCATAGGAGTCAACGCGCGCGACTTGCGCACGTTTCGCGTCGATCCAGAGCGCGCTCGGCGCGTGATCGAGCTGATCCCGCAAGAGCGCGTCGCCGTGTTGATGAGCGGCATCGGCTCGGCGCAAGAGATCAAGGCGCTCGGCCCTTCACGGGCAGATGCGGTGCTCGTCGGCGAAGGGCTGATGCGCGCTCCCGACCCGGGCGCGCGGCTCAGCGCTTGGTTGCGCGAAAGCCCTACGCCCAGCTGAACGCGTGCGCGAACGCGTGTTTCGCACATCCGTCTCAGCTCGCTGCGGCGTGCGAGTGCGATCCGTTCGAGCGTGGCTTGAACGTGACCACGAAGGTCGCGCCGCGGTTTTGCTCGCTGCGGATCTCGATCGTTCCGCCGTGCGCGTCGACGATCTGGCGAACGAGCGCAAGCCCAATGCCGGCGCCGTGCGTGCGCTCGGAATAGAACATGTCGTAGATCTTCTCGCGCTGGCTGCGATCGAGGCCTTTGCCCTCGTCGGCCACTTCCAGCGTCGCGCTGCCGTCGGCGTGACGCTCCGCGCGCACGCGCACGAGTGAGCCCCAAGGCGACGCCTGGATCGCGTTCTTGACGAGGTTCCAGAGCACTTGGCGGACTTGATCGCCATCCACCCAAGCGAGCACCGGATGCTCGGGCACCTCGCGCTCGATCCGTATGCCCTGCGCCGCAGCCGTGCCGCGCAGCGCCATCTCGACCACGGCATCGACTGTCGCGCGTAAGTCGACCTCGCGCATTCGCGGCGCGAGCGGTCGACCGACTTGCAGCATCGTCGAGACCAGCTCATCGAGGCGCTCGACTTCGTCGAGGATGATGCCGAGCAGCTTGCGCTCTTCTTCGTCGAGGTGTGGTGACTCGCGCACGATCTGCACCGAGCCCGAGATGGAGCTGAGCGGATTGCGGATCTCGTGGGCGAGGCCTGCCGACAGGCGTCCGAGCACGGTCAGGCGCTCCTGACGCGCTGCAATGTCACGAAGGCGCGCGATCTCGCTCAAGTCCTGAAACAACACCAGCGTTCCGAGCGCGGTGCCGTCGAGGTTCACGAGCTTGCTGACCGAGTAGCCGACCGGAAAGCGCGAGCCGTCGGGGCGCGTCGCAGCGCCCTCCGCGCGCATGACGCGAGTGCCCGGCGGCGGCTCGCTCCGGATCGCGTTCGAGATGTCGATCTCCAGCAGCGTGTCGAGCGAGCGATCGACGAGCTTCTCCAAGTCGGAACCGAACATCTCGACGCCCGATGGATTCATCGTTCGAACGCGACCGTCGAGGTCGGTCGTGATGAGGCCCGACGACAAGGAGCGAACGATGTCGTCGTTCAACCGCGCCAACGTCGCAGCGCTGGCTTCGGCCAAACGCAGCTGCCCACCCGCTGTCATCAGGCGCGCCGAGAGGTTGGCTGCGAGCAGAGTGACGAGCAGGAGGCCCATCACGTTGAGCAAGCCCGCGCGCGCGAGCTCGGCGATCGGCAGCGAATACGCTTCGGGCGGTTGGTCCGGTGGTGGCACGACCCAGCCAAGCGCGAGGCTCGCGGTCAGCAAGGTGTAGAGCGCGATCGCGACCCCGCCGGTCACGCGCGCGGAAATCGGTCCAACGACCATCGCGGCCATGAGCACCGCGACGCCATACAGGAACGTGAAGCCGCTACCGGCGCCGCCGGTCACGTAGACCAGGCCGGTCGTGACGATCA
>JAYUYY010000249.1:0-2537 GCA_043752225.1 Sandaracinaceae bacterium
GAGTACGGCGGCGCGGGGCTCTCGGGCCGCGAGGTGAAGGCGCTGCACGAAGAGCTCGCGCGCTTGCGCATGCCGCCCGCGCTGCTCGGCATGGGTCTATCGATGATCGGTCCGACGCTGCTCGTGCACGGCAGTGAAGAACAGAAGCGCGAGCACTTGCCGAAGATCGTCAGCGGCGAAATCCGCTGGTGCCAAGGCTTCAGCGAGCCGAACGCGGGCAGCGACCTCGCTTCGCTGCGCATGTCCGCGAAGCTCGAGCCCGATCAAGAGCACTACGTGATCAACGGGCAGAAGAGCTGGACCAGCGGCGCGCAGTGGGCGCACTGGATCTTCTTCCTCGTGCGCACCGACGAGACCACCAAGCACAGCGGCATCACGTTCTTGCTCGCGGACATGAAGACGCCGGGCATCGCGATTCGGCCGATCCGTTTGATCAGCGGCAGCTCGCCGTTCTGCGAGACGTTCTTCACCGACGCGCGGGTGCCGGCGCGACACGTGGTGGGCGGCGTGAACAACGGCTGGACGGTGGCCAAGACGCTGCTCGGCTTCGAGCGCTCCGGCATGGGCACGGGCGCGCTCGGCGGCGGCGCACAGCGGCGCGGTCCGGCGACGTCGGGGCAACGCTTCATCGATCAAGCGAAAGAGTCGGTCGGCGTGCGCGACGGCAAGCTCCAGGATGCAGAGCTGCGCAGCAAGCTCGCGAGCGTGCTGATCGATCAGCTCGCGCTCTCACTCACAATCGATCGCAGCAGCCAGACCGCGAAGGCCACGGGCGCGATCGGGCCCGAGATCTCGATGCTCAAGCTGTACGCGAGCGAGCTTGGGCATCGCCGCGATGAGCTGATGATGATGATGCGCGGCAGCGACGCGCTGGGCTGGGAAGGCGAAGGCTTCAGCGAGGACGATCTCGCGCTCACGCGCGCGTGGCTCAGCGCCAAGGCAACGACGATCTACGGCGGGAGCTCCGAGATCCAACGCAACATCATCTCGAAGCGCGTGCTGAAGCTGCCCGAAACGCGCTAGCTCGAACGGGCTAGCTAGAATTGCCCGCGCACCTCGGCGTGCAGCGGGGAGAGACCGACCGAAACCGAGCCTTCGGAATCGCTCCCGTCGTCGCCGCCGAGCAGGAACCAGAGCAGACCACCACCGATCACCGCGACGCCTACGCCGGCGAGCGCGGCCGCGACCGTGTCGTTGACCTCGGTCGGATGGGTGCAGGCGCCGGTCGGCTCGCGGCGCTCGCAGCCGGCGCTCGCAATCAGCGCGATGTCATAAACGAGCACCGCGGTGCCGAGCGCGCCGAGCAGCAGCGGGCCCACGATCGGCCGCGAGCTCTCCGGTTCGTCGTGCTCGCTCGGATCGCTCTCGATATCCGCGAGCCGTGCGGCGGCGCGCGGCGGTGCCACGCGCGCTTGCAGCACGGCGTTGATCTCGAGCGGGAGCTCCGTGTCGCGCGCCAGGTCTTTCATCTGCACATGCGGTCGATAGCCGCGCTTGCGCAGCTCGAAGCTGTGGCGTCCAGGACGCAGCGCGCTGCGGAACGGCGTGCTGCCTGCGCGCTCGCCGTCGATCCAGACCTCGGCGTCGTTCGGCGCGCTGCGCACGCGCACGAACGGGCCTTCGCCGAGCAGCTGAAAGCCGCGCGCATCGAGCAACGCTTCACGCGCTGCTGCGCTGACGTCGCCGAGCTCGATCTCCGCCCGGCCCCAAAAGCGATCGCCGTCGCGCGTCACGAGCGCGACGCGGACTTCGGTCGTGCCCGCTTCACCATTGCGAGCTGCGACCAGCACCGCGAGCTCGGCGCGCGCGGCCGCGACGAGCTTGCTGCTGCAGTCGATCGTGCGGCAATCCGCGAGCTCTCCACCGCCCGCGCGATCCACCGCGGCAGCGTGCGCGAGCGTGCGAACGCCTTGCGCGTCGAGCGCGCGCACGACCGCCGCGTGAGCGGTGATCGCCTCGGGCAAGAGGTCGTCGTCGCCGGCGGCGGGCATCAGCACGACGGTCTCGGCTGCAGCCTTGCCGGGCAGCACCGCGAGACCGAGCAGCAAACCAAATGCGAAGCCGCACGCGCGAGCGATCACGATGTCGAGCTACCACGCGGATCACGCGTTCGCGTACTGCGCGCTTGCACAGCGTCGTGCGCACTCAGGTCACTCGATGGGCGCGCACCGACTGCTCGATCGGTGCGCGCGGTTTCTAAAGCACTTACGGCCCGCGCAATACGAGGCCGGCCCAGATGCCGATCGGCGCCCCCGGTCCGAGGAAGCGCGGATCGGATGCGCCGGGCAGCACCTCGTCGGGCTCGGCGAGCAAGCCGAAGGTGGAGTACTCGGCGTCGAGCAGGTTCTCGACGTTCACGAACGCTTGCAGCTCGTCCATCAGCCACCACGCGAGGTGCGCGCTCACGACCGCAAAACCATCGACCGGATCGATCAGGTTGGCCTCGTCGCCGCGATACGGTCGCGAGCTCTGCGCGTTGGTCGCGACGCCGAGCTCCCAGCTCGGCCACGGCTGAACGGTGATGCCCGCCTTCAAGC
>JAYUYY010000250.1:0-2537 GCA_043752225.1 Sandaracinaceae bacterium
CCTGCTCGGCCGAGCGCTGGCGGCACCGGAGCGAGCGCGGCAGCTCGTCACCGCGTGGGTGCTCGCGGCGATGATCGTGTCGGCGGTGCTCTTCATCCCGATCCAGCTCGCGTCCGCGTATCGCGGTGCATCCGCGCGCGCAAAGGCCTTCGAAGCGCTGAGCTTGGCGAACGCCGAGGACGCGGTCGTGTTCTCGAATGTGCTCGTCTCGTCGGGCTCAGCCTTGAGCTGGGCTTTGTTTCCGCCGAGCCCATCGCCTTCGCTCGACGACGAGCAGCTGTTTCTTCGTTTGCAGAGGGGCCCCGAGGGCTACGCCCGCATGCTCAAGCTTTGGAAGACGCGTTTCCCCAAGCGCCGAGCCGTCCTGCTCTTTCTTACGCCTACGGGTTTCGTCGTCCGCGACCTCGGGAGCTTCGACAAGCAGCTGCCGACGGACTTTGCATGGGACGATCCACGATAGACTTCGCCTAGACTGCGGCTAGCCGCGTGCGAGCACGTACCAACAAGGCGCTGCGAAGCCTGCATCTGCTGCTCGATGCCGTGGCGCTCGTGGCCGCGATCGCGCTAGCCGAGCCGACGCACGCGACGCTACGGCTGATATTTCCTCAGCTCGAGCCGCTGCCTGCGTTCCACGAGTACGCGCTGCTCGCGCAGCTCGCGTTGCCGTTGTGGCTGTCGCTGATCGTGGTCCTCGGTTTGCATCGCTCGTTCGAGCGCGTGTGGACGGCCGGTGCGCTGCTGCTGCGTGTGTTGCAGCTGCAAGCGCTCGGCCTGCTCGGCCTCTCGCTGGTTCATTTCCTAGCTCAAGCCGATGACCAACGCGGCTTCGTCGCCAGCTTCCTGCTCTGCAGCTTCACGCTGCTCTACGGACTGTGGCTCTTGCTTGATCGCCGAGTGCGCTCGCAACACGCGCGCGGCGTGACGCAGCGCCGCGTGCTCGTAGTCGGCGATGCGTCGCGCCGGATGGCGAGCTTCGTGCACGCGGCGCGCTCGCATGCGTTGCCGCCGCATCTGCTCGGCTACCTCAGCGCGCCCGATAAACAAGATGGCCTCTCGATGCCGCCGCAGAGCTTCGAGCCGCTGACTCACTTGGGCGTGCTCTCGACCGAGCGCTTGAGCGCGCTGCTGCACGACGAAGCGATCGACGAGGTGCTGTTCTTTCCGCCGCTCAATCGCACCGAGCTGCTCGCGGAGTACATCGCGGTCTGCGAGGAGCTCGGCGTTCATGCCAGCGTCTCGGTCGACCTGGTGCAAATCGCACGCGCCGCCCCGCAGCTCTCGTCGCTCTATCAGCACCCCTTCGTCACGTTCGATGTCGCGCCCAAGCGCCCCGAGTTGCTCGCGATCAAGCACGGGCTCGATTCAGTTCTCGCGTTCGTGCTGCTGCTAGCCGCGCTGCCCGTGCTCGCGATCGTGTCGCTCGCTATCTGGGTGAGCATGGGCCGGCCGATCTTCTTCGCGCAGCCGCGCGCGGGCCTCTACGGCCGACCGTTTTCCATGTTCAAGTTTCGCAGCATGGTGCGCGGGGCCGAGCTCGAGCGGCCCGAGTGGACCGACCCGCACAGCGCCAGCCAGGCCGTGCTCAAAGCCAAAGACGATCCGCGCATCACCCCGCTCGGCCGCATCCTGCGCAAGACCAGCCTCGATGAGCTGCCGCAGCTCGTGAACGTGCTGCTCGGCTCGATGAGCCTTGTAGGCCCACGACCACTGCCGCTCGATCAGCACCGCTGGCTACGCGATTGGCAGCGCCGACGGCTCTCGATGAAGCCTGGGATTACGGGTGTTTGGCAGGTCAGCGGCCGCAGCGATCTCGACTTCGATCAATGGATGGAGCTCGACCTCCAATACATCGACGAATGGAGCCTCGTGCTCGACCTTCGGATCCTGCTGCGCACCCTGCCTGTCGTCTTCAGTGGTCGGGGCGCCCATTGAAGACGCGGCGGTTTGCCACGAAGATTTGTTTACCGCGAAAATGTTTTTTGATAGCGTCAGTAGAAATCCGGAGCCATCTGGCCCGGATGTCGCCCCGAAAACGCGTGATCTACGAGGTCGAGAATGACGAACCGTGCGCCCGGCGCGCCCGACTCCGCTTGCGATGAGCTCAACCAAAACGCTCGCGTGGCGGAGGCGGTGAAGGGTCCCGAGCAAGGAGCTCGCAGCCGTAAGGCGTACCAACGGCCCGTCGTGGAAAAGCGCCGCTCGGTTCGCCGCGCGACGCTCGTATCCGGCTCGAGCGCCGCGGGTGTTGGCTCAAGCACGGCGCCCTAGCGCGCCACCTGAAGGCGCGTCATGGCGGTCGAACGGCTCATCTTTCACATCACCGATCGCTGTCAGCTCAACTGCGACCACTGTCTGCGCGATCCGGGGGCGAAGGCTGCGGACATCGACGTCGAGCTACTCGACTCGGTCCTGCAGCAAGCCAAAGATCTCTACGGCACCAAGCACGTCGCGCTGACCGGGGGCGAGCCGACGCTTCATCCGCGCTTCTACGACATCATCGATGCGGTCGTCGCGCGCGGTTACACCTGGCACATGGT
>JAYUYY010000251.1:0-2537 GCA_043752225.1 Sandaracinaceae bacterium
TCCCGCGAGATCGCCCGAGGCCTCGAGCGCGATGCCTTCGTCGATCAACATCGCGGCGCGATCCGCAGGCGGCATCGTCGCTTGGCGCAGCTGGACCTCGAGATCGAAGCGACCCGCGGCGACGTCGAGGGTCTGCTCGTAGCTCTCGAAACCATCGGAGCGGATCGAGACCGTGTGCTTACCGACCGCGACCCACAGCTCTCCGTTGTCAGCGACCACGCGCTTGCCGTCGATGTCGATCGTCGCGCTGCTCGGCGTGAGCTTCACCGCGAAGCGCGCGTAGCCGTTTTTGATCCGATCGAGCTCGTTCTTCGCCGCCGCGATGTTCGTGCCTTCGACCTTCGGGTCGGCGTAGCTCACGTACGATTCGAGCGCCTGGAGCGCCTTGCCGGGAAATCCCATGCCTTTGTAGGCGAGCGCGAGGTTGTAGAGCAGCGCGGGCGCGGGCTGCTTGCGGTACGCGGCGTCGTATGCCTTGACCGCGTCGGCGAAGCGCCCCGACTTGAGCGCATCGGCACCTTGCGCGGAGAGCTCTTGCGCGGTCTGCGCCTCGGCGCGCGCTGGCAGCACGCCTTGCCATCCGGTGCCGATCGCAAGCGCGCACAGCAAGCCAAGGACAACGCGCGATGAAGCCAAGCGGTGCATGGATCTCTCCGGTGTTGCGCAACGGTCACGGGGGCTACCGACTCGAACCGGCTATCCGGCACAAACTCGGTCGACCAATGCGCGAGCCGGAATTTACGGCACGCGGGCGCTCCGCCTCAAGGCATTCCGCGGCTTGCCCCAGAAGAAGCATCCATCGGGCACGCCGTAAGCAGGCTAGAACGTCCCCATGGCGCTCTCGGTCGAGCTCATCTCGCGTGTAGGCGATGTGCCGCAAACCGAATGGGACGCGCTCGTCGGCGACGACGACCCATTCGTCGAGCATGGCTTTCTGCACGCGCTCGAGGAGAGTCGCTCCGTCGGCCACGGCACCGGTTGGACGCCGACGCACGTCGTCGTGCGCGAGGGATCGGCGGTGGGCTCGATCGTGGTCGCAGCCTTACCCCTGTATGTGAAAGAGCACAGCTACGGCGAATACATCTTCGACTTCGCATGGGGTAGCGCGGCCGAGCGCGCGGGCATCGCGTACTACCCAAAGCTCGTCTCGATGGCTCCGTTCACGCCCGCGACTGGCAAGCGGATCCTGCTCTTGCCCAACGCGCCGCTGGCCGAGATCACGCAAGCGATCGCGAGTGGAGTGGCCGAAGCGCAGAAGCGCTACAAGGCCTCGTCCACGCACGTGCTGTTCGTCACCGAGCAGGAGCGTGCAGCGCTCGAGAGCGCCGGCTTCATGCCGCGGCTTTCGCTCCAGTTTCATTGGCAGAACCAAGATTACGCGAGCTTCGATGCGTACCTCGCCAAGTTTCGCTCCGCGCTGCGCAAGCAAGTCCGCAAAGAGCGGCGCGAGGTGCAGAGCCATGGCCTCGACATCCGCGTGCTGCGCGGTCCAGAGCTCACGCCGAAAGATTGGTCCGCGCTCGCGGCCTTCTACTTCGATACCTGCCACAAGCGCGGCTCGGGGCCCTACCTCACCAAGCGCTTCTTCGAGCACCTCGCGCGCGACCTCGCGCACCGCGTGACCGCCGTGCTCGCATACAAGAACGGCGAGCCGATCGCCGGCACGCTCAACTTCGAAAAGGGCAAACACCTCTACGGTCGTTATTGGGGCTGCACCGAGGAGCTGTCATCGCTCCACTTCGAGTGCTGCTACTACCGCTTGATCGAGCACGCGATCGCGCACGGCCATTCGCGCTTCGAAGCTGGCGCCCAAGGCACCCACAAGCTGCGACGCGGCCTCATGCCTGCGGCGGTGCACAGCGCGCACGCAGTCACAGATCCGAGACTGCGCGCCGCGATCGGGGAGTTTCTCGGGCGCGAAGCCGCGCAGCTCTCCTATGAGATGGCGCAGCTCGCCGAGCACGGCCCGTTTCGCCGCAGCGATGAGACCGCAGAGCCGAGCTAGCGCGCGGAATCCAACGCACGAGCAATGGGGGATCGCGCGCGTGCGCAGCGCATCAAGGACGTGAGCGTTGCCTCCGGCGCGACGCGACACGTATGCTCCGCGAGCTTTTTTGCACTGGAGGCTGGCATGGGTAAGCGGGTGGCTCACAACGGGATGGTCTGGGTCGGCTTGATGATGTTGCTCGTGGGCGCGATCGCTTGCGGCGATGACAGCGGGGGCACGGCTGGCAGCGGTGCGGCAGGCGCAAGCGGTGCCAGCGGGATGACTGCCACCGGCGGAACGAGCGGGACCGGCACCGGCGGGACGAGCGGCACCGGCACCGGCGGGACGAGTGGCGTAGGCGGTGGCAACAACGACATCGGCCCGACCGAGATCTGCATGCGCGTGGCGCAGATCCAGTGCGCAGCCGAAGCGGACTGCTGCGACAGCCCCGGCCGCGACGTGCCGACCTGCGAGGGCGCGATGCGCGACCTCTGCGAGGAGAGCGGCGGGGCCTCGGTTGCGACCGATCCGATCGTCGGCTTCGACCAGG
>JAYUYY010000252.1:0-2535 GCA_043752225.1 Sandaracinaceae bacterium
TGCGCGAAGGTGCTGCATATCGCGTGCAGACTACTGAGCCAACCGCGTCGCGCGCGCTCGAAAAGAAGCCCGGGCTCTCAGGTCCGATCACCGACTCGTACTACGACGCGGTGCTGCACGTGTACGGCACGCAAGATCCACAAGCGACCGCTGCGCTGAAGCGCACCGCCGAGCGCAGCGCGAACGGCTCGCCGCTTTGGTTGTGGCGCGTGAAGCAGCGCGTGCTCGCGGACACGGAGGTCAGCGATGCGCTGCTGCACAGCCATCACGTCGTGCTCTACGCGACGCCCGGCAGCAACGCGCTGCTCGATCGCATGCTCTCTGCCCTGCCCATGCAGCTCGACGCGCAAGGCATTCACGTCGGCGAGCAATTCTATGAAGGCCGCGGCGTCGGCGTGAAGCTGATCTATCCCAACCCGCTCGCGCCCGAGCGCTACGTGATCGTTCAAGCCGCACCGACCACCGCGGGCGTCGACGGCGGACGTCAGCTCCCGGACTTCCTGCCCGACTATGTCGTCTACGACGCGGCGAGCACGGCGAGCCGTCCGCGGCTGACCTTTCCCAATAAGCCCGCTCCGCGCGTGATGGGCTACTTCGACAATGCGTGGCAGCTGCCTAAAACCGGCAGCGAGCACGCCGCGTTGGAAGCCCCTACACCTGATGACGTGCGCGACCTCCGCGTGGACGCGACCTCCGCGCCCACGATCCAAATCGGCGTGATGGCGCCGATGCTGACGAGCCGGCCTGCGCTCACCGCGTCGATCGCGAGCACGACTCCGATCGATGCACCGGCCCCGCCGAGCGAATTCGCCGCGGCCCAAGACACTCAAGCCGGCAAGGCCGCGCGCGCGATCGCCAAGCGCGTGCAGCTCTTCCCGAGCTACCGCGCGCGGATCAAGCACGCGATCTGGACCGGAAATCCGCTTGCGAGCTGGTCGATCCGCAACAACGACGCGTGCATGCGCGTGCTCGCCGAACGCGGCGTTCAAGCCCGCGTCTACGCCGGCGCGCTGACGACGCCGGTGGCCGCCCCGGTCGAGATCACCGCACCGGTCGATGGGGTCACGCTGCACATGGCGCACGTGCGTCGCACGATGCTGATGAGCTGCGAGCTGGCGGCGCGCTTGCCCGATCTGGCCGCGCTGCTCAAGCCGCACGGCGTGACCGCGATCAACGTCATCAGCGCGTATCGCGACCATCCGTTCCCGAGCTTTCACACGCTGGGCCTGGCGCTCGACATCGCGCGCTTCGAGACCGATCGCGGCCCGCTGATCGTGCGCCAAGATTTCGAGATGACGCCGACGACTCCGACCTGCGAAGGCGATCCGCCGGCCAAAGATGCAGCGCAGCGCTTACGCGCGATCGCCTGCTCGCTCGCGCAGAGCCATCGCTTCTCGAGCGTGCTCACGCCCAACTACAACGCGGGCCACCGCGATCACTTCCACATCGACATTCGACCGGACGACCCGCGCATCTTCGTGCGTTAGAGCGTCAAGGCGACGCCGAGGCCCGCGGTTAGAAACGCGCCGTCGAGCGCGACGACGCTCGCGTTGCGCGCGAGGCCGCGGATGGGAAGCGTCGTGACGCCGAGCTCGAGGTCGAGCACGATCGAAAAACTCTCCGAGACCGCGACGCCCGCGCGCGCGAGCCAGAGCAAGCCGCCGTACGGCGCATAGAAAGCGGTCGAGCGGACGCGTCGCGGATCCGTCGCCTCACCGCTGATCTGCGCGAGCCCGAGCCGGCCGCCGGGACCGGTGAGCAACACGAAAGGCTTGAGCGGCAAACGCACCAGGCCCGCGACACTGACCGCGCTGGCGCGGAGCAGGATGTTGCCGAGCGAGTTTTCGACCGTTGCCAGGGCGAGATCTGCCGCGACCGAAAACGCGAGCCAGCGGGTCGGGGCATGCACCAAACGCGCACCGGCACCGAACAGGATCGCGTCCTGCTCGGACCACGCCTGCATGAGTCCGGTCAGCGCGATCTCAGTCGACCGCTCGCTCAGCTCGAGCGGCTGCGGCCCTGGGTCCTGCTTCTCGACCGCGCGCGCTGCGGCCGAGCGCGCCGCGGTGCTCGGCGGCGGACCGACCGGCTCGACTTTACGCGGCAAGCGCAGCTCGACCCAGCTCGCCACGATCAGCTCCGCGATCGCGAGCGCGAGCAACCGCGTGCTCGATGCGTCTTGAAACGAATCGCTCGGCAGCACGCGCACCATCGTCTTGCGTGTCAGCGCGTCTTCGAGGTTCAGCTCGATGCCCGCATCCACGCAGCGCACATGCACGTGCGTCGGCCCGGTCTGAGACGAAGCGCTCTCGGCGGAGGTGCCGAGCTCGATCGCCAGCACGCGATCGAGCTGAGCGCGATCGACCGGCACGCACGCGTCGATCACGGTCGTGACCAGCGGCGCATCGGCTTGCGCCACCGCTGGCGATGCGACCGTAACGAGCCGCAGCAGCCACACCAGCCACACCAGCCACACGCCGATCGTCGGAGCCAGTCGATACACGCGCGCCGCAGCCTACTACACCGCGTCCCCTA
>JAYUYY010000253.1:0-2530 GCA_043752225.1 Sandaracinaceae bacterium
TGGGCCCCGAGCCGAATCAAGAGCTCGTCGAGCTGTGGAACTTCGGCGATGTACCGATCGCGCTCGGTGGAATGCAGCTGAGCGATCAGGAAGCCGAGCTCGGAGTGCCTTTCGCGACCGACGCGCACGTCGATCCCGGCGCGCGCGTCTTGCTCGTAGCGGATGGCTTCGATGAAACCGATCCGAACGACGTGCCGGTGCCGCCGGGAACGCCGCTGGTTCGCGTCGGCAAATCGCTGGCCAGCGCAGGCCTCGCGAACCGCGGCGAGGCGCTCTTCCTGCGCGACGCGCAAGGCCGCCGAGTAAGCGCCGCACCGAGCACGCCTGCGCCGCTCGCGGGCGTGTGCGCGGTGCGCGTGTCGAGCGATCCGCGCGATGGCGCATCGGGCAGCTTCGCGCTCGACGCCGATCAGGCCTGCACGCCGGGTTGGTAAGCGTGGGTAGAAGCCTGGTGACAACCACGCGCGTGGTAGCGTCCACGCCGGAAACGCACGCTGATGAGCCGCGAAATCGGCCTGACGGTCACGATCGACGAGGTGATCTTCCGCAGTGGCGATGGCCGCTTCGCGGTCCTGCGAGCGTCGCAGCACGCGGCTGAGAAGGTCGTGCTGGTCGGCGCGCTCGGCGACGTCGCGCCCGGCGAGAGCTTGCTCGTGCGCGGCAAGATGGAGCGCCACGCGACCTACGGCGAGCGCATGTCGGTGACGAGCTTTGCGCCGGTCACGCCGACCACGCGCGAAGGCATCGCGCGTTACCTCGGCTCGGGCTTGGTGCCCGGCGTGGGACCGGCACTCGCGGAGCGCATCGTGCAAGCGTTCGGCGAGCGCACGATCGAGGTCATCACCACGCAATCCGCCAAGCTGCGCGAGGTCTCCGGCATCGGTGCGCGGCGCGCGACCGCGATCGCCGAAGCCGTGCGCGAGCGTGCCGCCGATGCCGAGGTGCTCTCGTACATGCACAGCCTCGGCCTCGGCCCCGCTATCAGTCAGCGCATTCGCAAGCGCTACGGCCACGACACGGTACGCGTGCTGCGCGAGGACCCGTATCTGGTCGCAGAGCAAGTGCGCGGCGTTGGCTTCCTGACCGCCGATCGGATCGGGCGCGCGCTCGGCTATGCGGTCGATGATCCGCGGCGCGCTGCCGGCGCAGTTCTGCACCTGCTCGGCCGTGCCGCCGATCAAGGCCACGTGTTCTTGCCGCGCGACATGCTGGTCGATCAAGCCACGAATCTCGAGGTGCCGGACGAGCGCGCGATCGAAGCGATCGACACGCTGCACGCACGCGGTCTTTTGATCGTCGACGCCGACGCGGTGTACGCGCCGCCGCTCTACTCAGCCGAGGTCTCCGCCGCCAAGAAGCTGCGCGCGCTCTCCGAAGAGGCCAGCCCAAGCGCCAACGTCGAGATCCCCGCCGCGCTGCTCGCAGGTCTAGCGCAGGGCCAGCAAGACGCGGTACGCGCATCGTTTCAGCATCGCCTCTACGTGCTCACCGGCGGTCCGGGTACCGGCAAGACCACGACGGTGCGCGCGCTCGTCGCGGCCCAGCGCGCGCGCGGTAAGCGCGTATTGTTGTGCGCGCCGACCGGACGCGCCGCGAAGCGCTTGAGCGAAGCCACCGGCGTCGAAGCGCTCACGATCCATCGCCTGCTCGAGCTCAACCCGAAGACCGGCGTATTCCAACGCGACGCCGAGAACCCGCTGCTCGCCGATTTGGTGCTGGTCGATGAAGCCTCGATGCTTGATCTACCGCTCGGGGCGCGCTTACTCGGTGCGCTCGCGCCGCTCACCTCGCTCGTTCTGGTCGGCGATGTCGATCAGTTGCCGCCGGTAGGCCCCGGCCCATTGTTGCGCGAGCTGATCGCGAGCAACGCGTGTCCAGTCGTGCGACTCACCGAGGTCTTTCGCCAAGCGCAGGAGAGCGCGATCGTGCGCGCTGCATACGCGATCCTGCATGGTGAGCGCCCCGCGACGACCGCTGCAAACACGCGTGGCTCAGGTGACTTCTTCTTCATCCGCGCGAGCGAGCCCGAGGTCGCGCAACAACGCGTGATCGAAACGCTAAGCCGCATGCACGCGGCGTATCAGCTCGATCCGAAGCGCGACGTGCAGGTGCTCACGCCGATGCGCAAAGGACCGCTCGGCACCGAGCGCTTGAACCAGATCATCCAGAGCGCGTTGAACCCGGCGCCCAACCAAGAGCCCGGGCTGATGCGTCCCGGCGACAAGGTCATGCAGCTGCGCAATGACTACGACCGCGAGGTCTTCAACGGAGACTTGGGCGAGATCGAGCAAGTCAGCCCGGGGCTCGCGACCGCGAAAATGAGCGGCCGAAGCATCGTCTACGACCGCGACGCGCTCGAGTCGCTCGCGCTCGCCTACGCGTGCACCGTGCACAAGGTGCAAGGCAGCGAGTTCCCTGCCGTGATCGTGGTGCTGCACACGACGCACTTCATATTACTCAGCCGGTCGCTGCTCTACACCGCGGTCACTCGCGCCAAGCGGCTGGTCGTCGTGATCGGCGACGAACGCGC
>JAYUYY010000254.1:0-2528 GCA_043752225.1 Sandaracinaceae bacterium
AGCGGGGGAACCGAGCGAAGCACGGCGCAGTTGGTCTCGAGGGGGAGCGACATCTCGAGCGTTGAGGGCCGCAGCGATGTCCGGGGTGATTCGGCTCCGATCACGACGAAGCGAACACCGTCGTGCGCGCTTTGGGGCGTCCTCAACGTCACGCAGGACTCGTTCAGCGATGGCGGCCGCTTCATCGAGCCGCGCGCTGCGATCGAGCACGCAGGCGCATTGCTCGCGCAAGGTGCGAACGTGATCGACATCGGCGGGGCCTCGTCGCGGCCCGCTGGGAATCTGTACGGCGCAGGCGCAGCGCTCGTGAGCCCGCAGCAGGAGCTGGAGCGTGTGTCGCAGGTGATCGCGGCGGTCGCCGAAATGGCGCGCGCGTCCGGCGCGAAGGTTTCGATCGATACGATCCATGCGCTGGTCGCGCGCGGCGCGATCGAGCGCGGCGCGCGCATTGTCAACGATGTCTCGGGAGCGACGAACGACGCGCTGCTCGAGCTCGTGGCACAGGCGGGCGTCGAGTACGTCGTGATGCACACGCGCGGTCGCGGCGAAGTGAGCGCGGCGCATATCGGCTATCGCGACGTGTGCGAAGAGGTCTGCCGCGAGCTGCTCGAGGGCGCCGAGCGAGCGTGCATGCGCGGGATCGCTCGCGACCGCATTTGGCTCGATCCCGGGATCGGCTTCGCCAAGACGGCGGAGCAATCCGCGGAGCTGCTGGCTCAGCTCGAGCGGATCGTCGCGCTTGGTTTCCCGGTGCTGGTCGGCGCCTCGCGCAAAGGGTTCATCGCGGAGCTCGCGCCGCGCGCCAGCGGTGAGCGGCCGGCGCCGGAAGAGCGCGAAGCGGGCAGCGTGGCGGTGCTCACGGTTTCGGTGCTGAAGGGCGCGTCCGCCGTGCGCGTGCATGATGTTGCGGGCGCAAGGCAAGCGGTGCTGATCGCGGAAGCGCTCGGCGGATCACGGGCCATCCGTGACTCGCAAACCCGCGGAGCCACCGGATGCTAAGCGAAGCCATTCAGCGGCTGCTCGCGTTCTTCGCACGCGACGTACAGCTGATCGCTTGGGACGCGCTCGATATCGTGCTCGTCGCGTGCGTCATGTACTACGGGCTGCTCTTGCTCAAGGGCACGCGCGCGATGCAGGTCGGCGTAGGCCTGGCATTGGTGTTCGTGATCTACCAGGTGGCCAAGCGGGTTGGGCTCGTGACGCTGTACACGATGCTCGACACGTTGCTGACCTCGATCGTGCTGATCATCGTCGTGTTGTTCCAGCAAGATCTGCGGCGCGCGCTGATGCGCTTTGGTCGCAGGCCGCTGTTCACCGCGGCGCGCAGCGCGCTCGAGACGCAGGTGATCGAAGAGGTCGTGAAGGCGGCGTCTTCGCTGGCCCAAAAACGGATCGGCGCGCTGATCGTGTTCGAGCGCGAAGCGTTGCTGGATGAGTTCATCGAGGCGGGTAGCCCGCTGGACGCATCGGTCTCGAAGGAGCTGCTGTACAGCGTGTTCATCCCGAGCTTCGAGAACCCGATGCACGACGGCGCGGTGATCATCCGCGACGGGCGCGTGCATCAAGCCGGCGCATTCCTACCGCTGTCTGCGAGCACGAAGCTCGAACGCTCGCTTGGAACGCGGCATCGCGCGGCGATCGGGTTGAGCGAAGAGACCGACGCGGTCGTGGTCGTGGTGTCTGAGGAGCGCGGCGCGATCAGCTTGTGCTTCAACGGCAATATCGCGCGCGGGCTCGACCCGGCATCTTTGCGAACGGCGCTGCTCGGGCTGCTCACGCGTCCGCGCACGCGCCGTGGACGGACCGAAGACGAGGGCCCGCACAAGCGGGCATCGACGCCACCCGGCCGCGAGCCGAGCGGCCGTACCAGCACCAAAAAGGGCGCCCGCTCGAAAGGTGAGACGAGCTGATGCTTTCGCCCGCAGTCGAACGCGTGACGTGGACGCGCTTCATCACCAACAACCTCGGCCTCAAGCTGATGGCGCTCGGCTTGTCGGTGATGTTGTTTTCGCTCGTGCACAGCGATGTGGACGCGCAGCGCTCGATGTTCATCAATGTCGTCGCGCTGCTGCCGCCGCCCGAGGCGGACCGCATGCTGGTCAGCGAGCTGCCGACGCAGGTCAAGGTCACGCTGCGCGGTAGCCGCTCGCGGCTCAGCGATCTGTCGCGCGATGACTTTTCACCGATTCAGCTCGACCTGCGGAAGGGCACGAGTGGCTATTACTACTTGCGACCCGCGGACGTGGATGTCGTGGGCGGCGTACACGTGATCTCGGTCGACCCGGCGACGGTGCCGCTCACCTGGGCCGCGGTCGCGCGCAAGCGGTTGCCAGTGCATGCGCGGATCGAAGGCAAGCTCGACACGCACCACCGCTTGCGCGGTCCGGCGCAGCCGAAGCCAGGCGAGGTCAACGTGCGCGGGCCCAAGAGCGCGCTCGCGGATCTCTCGACCGTATCGACCGACGTGATCTCGCTGGAAGGTTTGCGCGCGGGCCACTACGTGCGGCGAGTCGCGCTCGCTCCGCTAC
>JAYUYY010000255.1:0-2528 GCA_043752225.1 Sandaracinaceae bacterium
GTGCGCCGCGTCGCCGCCCAGCGGGGTGGTCGCAGCGACATCGTTCGACGCGAGCATGATCACGTGGTGATCGATGCCCGCGCTCGAGATCATGTTGGCGAAGCTCGTGATGTTCGCCTGCACCGCTGCGATCTCATCGAACATGCTGCCGGACGTGTCGATCGCCCACACGATGTCGACCGGACCGAGCATCACCTCGGCGGTCTGCGACACCGCGCTGCACATCTCGGGATCGATCATCGGCGCGCCCGTGCCGCCTGCGCCCGAGGGCAACGGCACCATCATAGGAACGACGCCGCCTGGGATGATCGAGCTGCCCGCGGCCCCGCTCGCGCCTGCGACTGGAGCAAGGCTGCCCGCCTGCCCCGCGGCCCCGTTGGCACCGCCGCGTCCGCCACCGCCTACGGGATCAGCACCGCAGCCGACCAGCACGCCGACTACACCGATCGACCCGAGCATCCATCCGAAGAGATTCCCCAAAGCACCACCTCTAGCTCTCGAGTGTGCAGAGAGGCTCAGCGAACGGCTCACCCTGCCGTGGTGATGTGCTCCGAAACCGCGTTTTCGAGGCCAAGCTCGAGCCTACGCTCGGCTTGCTACACGCTGAGATCAACGCGCCGGCGGGCGGTCAGGCAGGCGTCGCCACCGACCTCGAACTCGGCGCACGCGCGCGGCCGGTTCTCGTAAATGGTGCAGCGGTAACCGGCGACCGGCGTGTGATCGAGCGCGACGCACAAGCCTTCCGGCCGCGCGAGGAACTCGCCGAACTTGTCCGCCGAAATCAGCTCCGCGTGCTTGCGGCGCACCAGATCGCGCGCGCGCACCTCCACGCGATCGAAGCCTTGGCGGCAGCACGCACCGCAGCTCGCACACACTTCGTCGCTCAAGCGCGGCTCATGACGAACGCACGCGGCGTCTTCGCCTTCGATCACCGCGTGCTCGACGTCATCGCTCGCGGGCGACTGGCGGCAACGCAGCACGCGCTTGGATTGAAAGCTCCACGCGCAGCTCGCACAGGTCGAGGGCTCGGCTCCCGCCGTCGCGCTCGCGAGCGGAAAGCCGCTGCGATGCACCGCGCGGGTCAGCGACCACAAGCTGTCGGGCTCGGGCTTCGCTGCGCGGAGCAGCGTCGCGAGCGCGCCCGTCGCGGCCAGCGCCTTGTGCAGCGCGCCTGCCCACGGACCGCTGCGCGCGCGCTCGAATGCTGCGCGCGCCAGTTGGATCGCGGGATCGCCTCCGTTGCGCAGCGGGTCGATCGGCAGCTCGTCCCAATACGGACGCCACTCGGTGGTCACGGCCAACAGCTCGCGCAAACCGTATTGATCGCCGAGCGCCGCCTGCACGCGGTGGCACGCGTGCTCGAGCACTAGATCGCGCTCATCCGCGTTCTCGAGGCCCCAATCTGCGCGCTTGCTCAGCGCATCGCCCGCGACCAGGCCGTGACACAGCTCGTGCAGGATCATCTGGGCGAGGCTGTCGTCGGCATCGAACGCGGCGCGCGTGCACAAGCGCAAGGTGCGCTCGCCATCGAACGACGCGTACACCTCGTCGCTGCGCACGACCGCAAGGCCGAGCTCGCGCGCACAGGCCAGCCAGATGGCATCGAGCGGGTCTTCGTAGCGGTGGGTTGGGACGCGGGTCATTGGGGCCGGGCAGTGTCGCGCAACGCGCGCGGTCGCGCTATGAAGCGCGGTTTTGAACAGCGCAGATGCGCCGGAGCTTCCCTCCGGGCCGCTTAGGTTTTAGCTGCGAGTCGCAAGGAAAACCCCATGCTCAAGCACAACACGTACTTCGAAGGCAACGTTCAGAGCGTCGGTTACGAGCGTCACGGCCGCGCAGCCACGGTCGGCGTGATCGCGCCTGGCGAATATCACTTCGGCACCGACAAGCCCGAGCGCATGACCGTGATCAGCGGCGAGCTACACGCCAAGCTCGCAGGCGAGAGCGCGTTCCGCGCCTACCCCGCAGGAACCGTCTTCGAGGTGCCGGGCAATAGCGGTTTTGACGTGAAGGCCTCGCAGGCGAGCGCCTACCTCTGCGAGTTCCTTTGAGCTCTCGGCGCGGTCGTTTGTGCCGGGATGCGCGCGCCGTTCGCGCTGCCGAAGGGCGTGGGCTCTGTCGCATCGAAGGGCTGGGCGACAGCGTCGAACGCGGCTCGCTGGGCTTGCGGCAAGGCGTCGCGCCAAGCTTGCTTACGCCACGCCGCACGCTCGCCGAGCGGAAACGGCATCAGTGCCCGCGCCGCGCCTGACGCGCTCGCCTGCACCACCCCGAAATTCGATCCCGGGTGCCAAAACAGAAACCCATCCGAGCCGGCGTTGCGCGCGCCGCGGATCTGCTCGGTGATGAACGCGGCATCGTAGTGATCGGCACCGTTGGCGAAAGCTTGTAAGTACGGCCGTAGCACCGGGCCATGACCGACGCGTTTGCGCAGCATGCTCATCGCCGCGTAGATCAGCCGCTCAGCGCGGTTCGCGCCGCCCGAAACCCAGGTGCTCATCCCGTTGATGTAGAGCATCGGGCTGAAC
>JAYUYY010000256.1:0-2523 GCA_043752225.1 Sandaracinaceae bacterium
AGATTGCCCTCGCCACCTTCGCCGAAACGCGAGCGCGTGAAGCGCCCATCCACCTGCTCGACGACGGCGAACAGCCCTTCGAGGGTGCCGTTGATCAGCACGCGTGCGTGCACGGCGCGCGGTGCTGCCAGCGCCATGTCGCGGAACAACGAGTAGCCCAGCCGGTCGCGCATCATCGAGCGATCGTGGATCATCGCGTGAAAATTGAGCTTCCTGAGCCCGTAGAAATTGCCATTGGGGTCGCTCTCGTTGAACGAGAGCTTCATCGAGCATCTGTCCTGCTTGCGGGTGCCGGGTCCGCTCTGGGTGCACGGCGACAGAAAGCCACCGTAGCTGCCCTTGTAGCGAACGCTGTACGGGCCGTAGGTGATCCCATCGAGCTCGAGCATCGCGGGCACGTACATCTCGGCCGCTGGATTTTGATCGATCGTCGCCAGGTCTGCCGGCGCAATCACGATGTTGTACGTACGCAGCGCGCTCTGGTCGAAGATGTACGCAGCTTCGTCCTTGGGCTCTGCGATGACATCGCCGACCGGTATCTGGCTGCCCGCATCGCCGCCGCCGCTGTCGATGCTCGGCGCCGGGCTGCCACCCAGACCCGCGTTGCCCGAGACGCCAGTGACCATGCCGCCGCCACCGCCGGTGCCCGATGCGAAGCTGGAGGCGGCGCCGCCGTGGGCGTCACAGCTGCAGCCCGAGAAGCTCTTGCCGTCGTCCGCGCAGCGCTGCGTGCTGCTGGTTCCGTCGAGACACGGGCAGGTCGCCAAGCTGCCAGGCGCGCACGTGCCAGCAGCAGCTCCGGAGCCGGAGCAACCAGCCACGAGCAGGAACACTGCGACGCACGACGAAAGGCAAATGGACGGCACAGCAAACTTCTTCGAGCTCACGAGCTCATCACCCGACCCGAGCATCGTATGCATCTCGCCTCTTGCCAACGCGCACCAAAGTGCACACGCAGCCCAGAACCGGCTCATTTGATAGCACTATCTGGATGTCCGGTACCCGTGATCGGCCGCCGGCGCGAGTCAGAGGTCGTATAGGTAAAAGTAGGCGGGGATGGAGGCGTTGCTGAGCGGCTTCTTGATGCGGGGCTGCGGACCGAAGCTGGGCTCGAAGTCGCGGTTGGCCACCAGGAACGCCGCGCGCCAACCGCGGAAGGCACGGCAGTACTCGCCCAGGTCCGCGTACAGCTGCGGCAGGTCGTGATCGTCGAGCCGCTCGCCGTACGGCGGGTTGGCCACGATCAGACCGCTGCGCGGATCGCCGACCGGAGCCTGCGCCAGCTCGCGGATGCGCCGCGGGCCGAGCTCACGGAAGTCGCTGGTCACGACCCGCAGCATGCCCGACACGCCAGCCTCCTGCGCCGCGCTCTCGGTGATCGGCTTGAGCTCGGGATCGATGTCCGATGCGATGACGCAGGCCTCGGTGTCCGCGAACAGCGGCTGATCGCCGACGGGTGGCAGATCGCGAAACGCCGGCATGGCACCGAGCAACGGCTTGCGCGGCGGCACCCACACCGGACGCGCCTGCGCCATGCACGCGGCTTCGATCGCGATCGTGCCGGAGCCCGCGAAGGGGTCGAGCAGGATCTCGCTGCGCGCGTCGTAGCGCGCGAGCATGAGCATCACGGCAGCGAGATCTTCACGCAGCGGTGCTGCGGCGCGCTCGCGACGGTAGCCCCGCTGGTTCATCGGCCGGCCCGCGAGGTCGAGCGCGATGCGGATCACGCCTTCGTCGTAGCGCACTGCGAACAGCACGTCGGGCGCCTCGGGATCGAGGCTCACGTGCATGCCTTGCAGCGATGCCGCCTCGATCAACGCGTTCTTCACCGTGCCCACGATCTGGCGCTCGCCTGCGGCAAACGCCTCGACGCTGCCGTGCGCGTACACGGAGATGCGTGCGCCGTCCCAGAGAAAGCGCGCCACGTTCTGCCGACCGACGGCGAGCACATCGTCGAAGAGCGGCTCGAGCCGTGCGGCGGAGGTCTCGATCACGTCCCACAGCACCCGCGCACAGGTGCGGTGGTAGAACGCGGCCACGCGTGCGACGCGCGCGTCGAAGGGATAGATCAGCGCGCCTTGCCCTGATTTCCGTGGCTCGGGCAAGCGCACATCGCTGAGCGCGCGGCGTGTCAGCCGAGAGAGCTCACCGGCCATCACTTTGTTCGTGCCGCCGGCACCAATCAAGCGAAGCTCGTCGAGCGCACACGGGCGCGCGCGCCCGTTGGACTCACCCGCACGCGCACGCGTCTCGGGCTCACTCATCCGCCGAAGCGTGCCATGGCCTCTTCGAGGTAGGGAATCAAATCTGGCGCGAGCTCATCGAACGCAAGACCGACCTTGAAGGGCCAGGCGCCGTCGGGGTCTTCGCTGTTGGGCTCGATACGCACGACGCGTGCGTTCACGCTGCGCTCGGCTTCCCCGGTCGGCAATCGAAACGCCACCGACACGATGTCGTCGATCTTCAAGTCGGCAGCGAGCGCGACCAGCATGCCACCGGCGCCGATGTTCTGATTCATCGCGA
>JAYUYY010000257.1:0-2521 GCA_043752225.1 Sandaracinaceae bacterium
GGCCAGGTCAACGTCGACCCGAGCAATCAAACGCTGTTCCGCGACGGAGAAACGATCTCGATCTCGTTCTACGAATCCGAGCTGCTCAAGCTCTTGCACGAGCGCCAGGGGTCCCCGGTGTCGCGCGACGAGATCCTGGAGCGCGTCTGGGGCACCAAGGCGATGCAGGCCAATAACCGCAGCGTGGACAACTTCGTGGTCAAGCTGCGCAAGAAGATCGAGCCGCTGGCCGACGAAAAGCCGCGGCATATCCTCACCGTGTACGGCTACGGCTACAAACTGGTGTTGTAGGGCGCGAGCCCCGGTCTGGTTGACCACCCCCCAGCGCACCGTTACAACCCGGCCCTAAGTATCCGGTGACCACACAAGAACACGCTGCTGAGGCGCCTGCCCGCGGCGCACGCCTCGCTGCAGACCGCGGTCGGCGCGCAGGGATCGTCGTGTTCTGGCTGCTCGGGGTCTATGTCGTCGGTATGAGCGCGCGTTCGATCATCCCGTCGCTCTACTTTCCCGAGCTCGCCCCCGTCCCCGAGGACGCCAGCACTCGCTTGTGTCTCGCCGAGCTCGACGCGCTGGAGCGCGAGCTGGCCGAGCGCAGCGCCCAGACGCTGTTGCAACGCGAAGTCGCGTCGGCCAGCCGCTGGCTCAGCGAGTGGGATCGCAAGCTGCACTCGCTCGCGGGTCGCTGCGGCCCGCTCGAAAGCACACGTAAAGATCTCGAAGCGGCACGCGCGGTGATGGGCTCGATGCTCGAGCGCTACGCGCAGGATGCCGCACCAGCCCAGCGCAAGACGCGCGCGGCTTTGGACGCGTGGTCACGCGCCCCCTACCCTCCGCCCCACGGTTAAGATGAACGCGCTTTCCACGACTGAAACGACTCCCGAACCCACTTTCGACACCCTCAAGCTCTCGAGCGAAGTGCGGCGTGCGCTGGACGAAATCGGCTACACCAAGCCGACGCCGGTGCAGCTCGCGACCTACGAGCCAGCGGTCAGCGGCCGCGACGTGATCGTCCAAGCGCGAACCGGTACCGGCAAGACCGCAGCGTTTGCGATCCCGATCGCCGATCGCTTGGTGAGCAACAAACCCGGTGTGCAAGCGCTGGTGCTCGCCCCAACGCGCGAGCTTGCGCTGCAGAGCGCGCGCGAGCTCGATCGCATCGCGGTGCATCGCGGCTTGCGCACGGTCGCCGTCTACGGCGGCGCGCCTATGGGCAAGCAGGTCAGCGACTTGGCCGAGGGCGCACAGGTCGTCTCCGGCACGCCTGGCCGCGTGCTCGATCACTTGCGCCGCGGCACGCTCGATCCCTCGGGCATCCGCGTGCTCGTGCTCGACGAGATGGACGAGATGCTCTCGATGGGCTTTGCCCGCGAGCTCAACGCGATCCTCGAGCTGATCCCGGATCGCGACAAGCGCCAGACGATGTGCTTCTCGGCCACGGTCGACGAGGACATTCGCCGCCACGCCGAGCGCTACATGAAGGACCCGGTGCTGGTCTCGCTCTCGAGCGATGCCGTCGGTGCCGAAGCGATTTCGCACTTCGCGTACATGATCTCGGGTCGCGACCGCGCGGGCGACTTGATCCGCGTGCTCGAGGTCGATGACCCCGAGAGCGCGATCATCTTCTGCAACATGCGCTCGGAGACCGAGCACGTCGCGCAAGCGCTGACGCGCGCGGGCTTCCAAGCGGATTGGCTCAACGGCGATCTGCCGCAGCGCGAGCGCGAAGAGGTGATGGCGCGAACGCGCGAGGGCAAGCTGCGCTACTTGGTGGCGACCGACGTCGCCGCACGCGGCATCGACGTCTCGCACATCACGCACGTGATCAACTACTCGTTCCCCGAGTCGACTGCGGTCTACGTGCACCGCACCGGACGCACCGGACGCGCAGGACGCACCGGCTGCGCGATCTCGCTGGTCAGCCCGATCGAGCTCGCGCGCCTCTACTACCTGCGCCTTCAGTACAAGATCTTCCCGGTTGAGCGCACGTTGCCGTCGGCGGGCGAGCTGAAGACGCGCGCGGAGACCGATCGCATCGGGCTCATCACGGAGGCCTTCGCGATTGCAGCCACGCAAACCGATCTGACGCTGGCCCGTCGCCTGCTCACCCACCCCGAGGCAGAGCACATCGTCGCGGGCCTCGTCGGCGCGTTCTTCGGCGGGCAAGGCGACGAAGTCGATGAGCGCGCAGCTGTCGCGCGCCGCACGCGTGCACCGGAGCCGGTGGCGCGAGTCGAAGAGCGCGAAGACGAGCGCCCGAACCGTAGACCGGCCGCGCGAGCACGCGGCGAGCGCGGCAACGAGCCTCGCGAGCAAGCACCACGCGGACGCGAGCCTCGTGAGCCACGCGATCAGGCGCCGCGTTCACGCGAGCCGCGCGAGCAAGCTCCGCGTTCACGCGAGCCGCGCGATCAAGCACAGCGCGATCAAGCGCCGCGCGATCAAGCGCCGCGCGATCAAGCACCGCGCGATCGTTCGAGCGAGCCCGCGCGCGGCGGCTCGGCCCTGCCCCCGCGCGATC
>JAYUYY010000258.1:0-2518 GCA_043752225.1 Sandaracinaceae bacterium
GATGTTGGCCGCCGGCGCCAAACCAACGAGGACGCGTACCTGGTCGATCAATCGCTCGGGCTGTTCGTCGTCGCCGACGGAATGGGCGGGCACAACGCGGGCGAGGTCGCGAGCGGCGAAGCCGTGGATGCGCTGCACGCGATGGTGAAGCGCGAAGAAGCGGGCCTGCGGGCGCTCGAAGAGCTGGCGAAAGAGAATGGCGGCAAAGCGGCGTCGTTCGCGCTGCACAAGACGTTGCGCGTGGTCGAGAGCGCGGTGCAAGCCGCGACGTACATGGTGTTCGGGCTCGGCCAAGCCAATCCCGAGCAACGCGGGATGGGCACGACGCTCAGCGTTTTGCTCGTGCGCGGTGGCTACGCGATCACCGCGCAGGTCGGCGACAGCCGCATCTACATGGCGCGCGACGGCGCGGTCGAGCAGCTGACCGAGGATCACACGCTCGTCGCGTGGCAGCTCAAGAAGGGCATCATCACCGAAGAGGAAGCGCGCGTGTCGCGGCAGAAGAACGTGATCACCCGCGCTGTCGGCTCACGCGAGTACGTGCAGGTCGACACGCGATCGTTCCCGGTGTTCGGCGGTGATCGCTTCTTGCTGTGCTCGGATGGTCTGCACGGCTACCTCGAGGAGTTCGAGATCCGCGAAGTGATGGAGGGCGCGCTCGAACACGTCGTCGAGCGCTCGATTCAGCTCGCGAACCAACGCGGCGGCCGCGACAACATCACCGCCGTCGCCGTCGAGCTGGCTTAATTATAGGGAAAACGTCGCCGTTTTCCCTCCCGTCGGGCGAAGCCCGCCGGGCCCCTCCCTTTCACGAGGTGAGCGAAGCTCACTCTGCATCCGACGCTCGGCGTCGGGCGAAGCCCGCCGGGCCCCTCCCTTTCACGAGGTGAGCGAAGCTCACTCTTGGTCAGAAGGTCCGCGCGGCGCTCTCGCGTTCACGCGTGCTCACGTCGCTCACTCTTGCGTGGTCGGCTTGGCGACTTCGCCGGTCGGGCGCGGCGCTGGGGCGGGCATGGTGGCGATCGGAGGCGGGAAGGAGCTGCTGCGCGGGACGCCCAAGAAGCGTTCGCGGAGGTAGAGGAAGAGCGTCTGCGCGATGCTGAGCACGGGCACCGCGAGCAACGCGCCGACGATGCCGGCCATGTGCTCGCCGGCGAGCAGCGCGAACACCACGAGCACCGGATGCACGCGCGCCGCGTCGCCCATGATCTTCGGGTTGAGCAGGTTCGCTTCGATCTGGTGGATGCCGACGATCCACGCGAGCACCAGCATCGCGACGTGAACGCCGTCCGGCAACGCGACGATCAGCGCCGGAATCGTGCTCATGATCGAGCCGAAGATCGGAACGATCGACAGCGCTCCCGCGAGCAGCGTGAGGAACGTCCAGTACTTGAGGTCGAGCAGGTAGAAGCCGATCCCGGAGAGCACGGCGTTCACGCAGCAGATCAGCAGCTGCCCGCGCACGACGCCGGCCAAGCCGCGATCGATGCGCATGATCAAGTCGTCGAGCTCGATGCGGCGATACGGCGGATAGAGCGAGCGCACGAACGCAAAGATGCGGTCGCTCGTGATCAGCATGTACGCCGAGAGCATGAGCATCAGCACGAAGGTCACGACGCCGCGCGACACCGCGACCACGAAGCGCTGCGCGGTCTGGAGCAACGTGACCGCCGTGCGGTCCGAGTTCTCCATCATGCCGGCGATCGCTTCGGTGATGGCTTGGCTGACATCGAGTCGCCCTTCGCCACGCTGGCGCGGACCCTCGATGCGAAAGCCATCTTCGCCTTCGCGCACGACGTGCACGCCGCCGGGCGGCAACACGATCTCAAAGCCTCCGCCCGGACGTTGCAGCACGGTGATCGAAGTCTCGCGCGCGCTTGGCTTGCGCGGCGCAGGAGTCACAACCTCCGCGTCGCCGTCCGGTGCTTCGCTGCCAGCTGTCGTTGCAACCGGCGCACTCGCGGCAGGCTGTGGCTCGGGCGTGACCGGTGTTGGCGGCGCCGATGCCTCGACGCGCTCAGCGGGCGCGAGATACGGATCGGTCGCCGTGCGCAACATCTGATCGAGCGACGGAAGCCACTCGCCCCGCACCGTCGCTACCACGCGCGGTGCTTCGCGGATCAAGCGCTGCAGCTCTGCGGTCAGCCGCGGAACCGACACCGCCACGAGCCCGACGATGCCGCTGACGAGCACCGTGTAGAGCGCGACTACGACCACCCAACGCCGTGGATGCACGCCGCGAAACTGCAAGCGCTGTCCGGCCGCGACCACCGGCGACATGACGTACGCGAAGACGATCGCGAGCAGGAACGGCAGCAGGATGCCGCGAAACGCGATCAACACGCCGACCGTCACGAGCCCAGCGATGCTGAGAAACCAGCGCCGCCGCGTGCGCGATCCGGGCCCGACGTCGGGCATCAAGTCTCGACCGCTCGGCGAGCTCATCGCGCGTGCTCTCGCATGGTGCGCACGATAGCGCGTTTAATCATCGGGAGAACGTCGCCGTTCTCCCTCCCCG
>JAYUYY010000259.1:0-6580 GCA_043752225.1 Sandaracinaceae bacterium
GGCGGGACGCGAGCTGGCACGCGAGACTGCACGCGCCGAGCATACAGAAGCCCGCTGCGTCCATGGCGCTGATCGAGCACGTCATGTGCATGGCATGTCGGCGCGTGTGCGACTCCGAGTGATCCGCCGCGCGTCGAAATCTGGTGGCGCGCGCGCGCGGTGCGTTAGCATCGCGCCGCACGTGGATCGAGCGCTGCGTGGAACGGCGCTCGACAAAAATAACTTCTCCAAGGAGCCCGGCTGATGCAAAGGCGAATCTCTGCACTGTGGATCTCGATCGCGATGTTGATGGTGGCGGCGCCCGCGCTCGCGCAAGAAGAAGGCGACACCGGAACGGCTGATGTGTCGGCGGAGACCAACCTCGAAACCACCGCGATAGCGGAGCCGGTCGAGGAAGGCGCCGACAACTCGGAAGTCGCGGACGCCAGGCCGATCAGCGTCGCGCTCTTGCTCGGCTACGGTCTCGACCTCGGCGGCACCGGCACGATCAACCCGTTCGGTCTCGGCTTCGGTGTTCGCGGTGGCTACAACTTCGACGAGATCTACATCGGCGGCCGCTTCATGTTCTTCCTCGGCGGCTCGGAAGACTTTCCAGGTGGCTCGGTCAGCTTCAACGTGATGACGATCGGCGTCGAGGGCGGCTACGACTTCGACGTCAGCGGCATCACGATTCGTCCTGAGCTCGGACTTGGTTTGGCGTTGAGCAGCTCGGAGACGCCGACGGTCGTCGGCACAGTCGACAGCTCATCCACCGACCTGTACATCGCGCCCGGCGTGTCGGTGCTCGGGTGCATCACCGACAGCATCTTCGTCGGCGGCAACCTTTCGATCCCGATCATCTTTGCCGGCTCGGGCTATCAGGGTCTCGAGATCCTCGCGACCGCTGGCATGCGCTTCTGATGCGCGTCACGCGTGCTGCGAAGCGCGCTTCGAAATAGCGGCGGACATCCGCTGCGAACACGGGCTCGGCGCCAAAACGCCGGGCCCGTTGTGTTTCGCATGCAGCTTGAAGTACACGTCCATGCGCTCGACAACGAGGGGATCAGTACATGGCTCGCACTTCAAAGCTGCTCTGTTCCATTCTGGGTACTGTGCTCGTGAGCCTCGCGCTCGTGACCAGCTCTGCGTCTGCGCAGGGCAAGAAGAAGAAGAAGGCGCCTGCGGAAGAAGCGCCTGCAGCTGAAGAAGCGGGCGGCGTCGATGCCCTCATGGAGGACGCGACCAAAGAGAAGCCCAAGAAGGCTGACAAGAAGAAGACCAAGAAGGAGCTCGAGGCGGAAGCGGCCGAGGAAGCGCGGCTCGCCGAAGAAGCCAAGAAGGCCGCCGAGGCCGAAGAGCTCGCGCAGACCGACGAGTGGGAGCGTCCCCCGGAAGAAAAGGCACCGCCGCCGAAGGCTGCGCCGAAGGTCGTCGAGCCGCCGTTCGCGGAAGGCCGTCCATTCAGCGTCGGGCTCTTGCTCGGCTACGGCTTCAAGACCGATCGCGCGACCAGCGGCTTGGGTACCGATCCCTACGGCTTCGGCTTCGGCATACGCGGCGGCTACACGCTCGACTTCGGGCTCTATCTCGGCGTCGCGTTTCACTACTACCTCGGCACCAGTAGCGAAGGCGGCGGCGGTCGACTGGGTACGCTCGGGCAGACCACGTCGGCGAGCTACATGCAGTTCGGCGCCGAGGTCGGCTACGAGTGGTGGGCCGGCCCGGTCGTGATTCGGCCGTCGCTCGAGATCGGCGCAGCGATCGCATTCACGGATGCAATGGGCTCCACGCGCAGCGTAGGCGACATGATGTTCGGTCCTGGCATCACGGTGATGGTGCCGCTCGACGAGTGGTTCATCGGCGGCGATCTGCGCGGCAGCGTCGTGATGGGCAACGGAGTAGGTGCGGTTTCGCTGATGGCGACCGGCGGCTTGCGCTTCTGATCGACCCGGAGTGGAGTCCGGCGCGACAGCGCTGTGAATCACGCAAGCTTGCGGTTCTGATCGGCAACCGCGATTCTGCGCGGCATGATTTTCCGCGCTGAGCTCCGTTCCTCGCTCATATCCAAGGCTGCCATCGCGCTCGTGCTCGGCTCGAGCGCGATTGGTTTAAGCGCATGCGCGGCCGCGGGGCGCGTGCCCGGCTCTGCCACCGAGAGCCCGCTCGCGCTGCAACGCGTGGTTCTGTACCGCAATGGCGTCGGGTACTTCGAGCGCAGCGGCTCGATCGAAGGCCGCACGCTGCGGCTGCGCGTGCGCAAGGATCAAGTCAACGACCTGCTCAAGAGCTTGGTCGTGGTCGATGCGCGCGGCCGCGTGCTGGGCGTCTCGCTGCCGCTCGATCCGCAGTCGTGGCACCGCGCGGCGCTCGCAGCGCTGATGCCCGGCAATGGCAAGCTCGCCGAGGTGCTCGACTCGCTGCGCGGCACGACGATCGAGGTCACGACCGCGAACCGTCGCATCGCAGGGCGCATCGTGATGGTCGAGCGCATGCAGCCGATGACCACGCCGGCGCCTCCGGGCCTGCCGATTTTGCCGCGCGGCGAGGATCAACCGAGCGAGCCGTTCGAGGATCACAAGCTGACGCTGCTCGAGGGCGACACGATGCAGGTCGTGCGCTTGTCCGAGGTCGAGCACATCGTGCTGCGCGACGGCGATATCGCGATGCAGCTGCACCGGCACCTCGATGCGAGCGCGGGCGAAGGCATGTTCCAGCAGGTCGAGCTCGAGGTGCGGCTCGACAGCGATGAGCGCCACGATCTGGCGATCTCGTACGTCGTCGCGGCGCCGCTGTGGAAGCCAACGTATCGCTTGGTGCTCGACGACGCGAAGCCCGGCCGCGCGCTCTTGCAGGCGTGGGCGGTCGTCGACAACACGAGCGGCGAGACTTGGAGCAACGTGCAGCTCTCGCTGACCTCAGGCGCGCCGCTCGCGTTCAAGTACGACCTGCACACGCCGCGCGAAGGCTCGCGCCCGGACTTGAGCCACAGCCGCGTCGACAAGCAAGCGCAGGTCGCGCTCGGCGAGCGCACGTTGAGCGATCCGAAAGCGCCGATGGAAGCGCCGGCGCCTTCCGCTCCCGCCGCTGCGCCGATGCCCGAGTCGGCGATGGACGCAGATGCCGGCTACGCGGGCGATGACGAATACGCAGAGCGTCGCGAGGAGGGCGGCGAAAAGAGCATGCGTGCGCAGGCGGGCTCAGCGCGCTCAGGGCGGATGGGCAAGGGAGCGGGCGGCGGCAGGATGGCCGGACCCACCGCCACCGCGGCAGCAGCACCGCCACCGCCGGTCGTGAGCATCGAGGCGCTACAACACAACGCTGCGATCAACGCGAGCGCCGCGCGCATGTCGGGGCTCACGCGCTTCGATCTGCCCGCGAAGGTCACGCTGCCCGATGGCAGCGCGACGATGGTCGCGCTGATCCAAAAGGCGGTCTCCGGCGAGCAGGTGTTTCTGTATCGACCGGGCGGCTCGGGCTCGGGCTACGAGCTCAACCCGTATCGCGTGGTGCGCTTTCAAAACGACACCGACTTCGTGCTCGAGCCGGGGCCGATCAGCATCTACTCGGGCGGCAGCTTCGTCGGCGAAGGTTTGTCCGAAGCGGTCGGCAGCCATGAAAAGGCGGTGATTCCGTTCGCGGTCGAGCCTTCGATCGTGGTGCGCATGCAGGTCGAGAATCCCGGGCACAAGACCGAGCGCGTCAAGCTCGTGCGCGGCGTGCTCGAGGTCGAGGCGTTCGAGCGCGTGAAGACCACGTGGACCGTGCAGGGCGAAGGGCGCGAGACGCAGCGCGTGCTGATCCGCCATCCGCGCCAGGGTGGTAACTACCAGTTAGTCGACCGCCCCAAGGAGACCGAGGATCTCGCGGACGCGTACCTCGTGCCGGCGACGATCGAGAAGGGCAAGCGCGAGGCGACGCTGGTGCTGATCGAGCAGACGCCGAGCCGGATGAGCATGAGCTTGTGGGACGGCGGCGCGATGGAGCTGCTCGACCTCGTGCTCGCGAGCGAAGGCCTCGACGCGGCCGAGCGCGGCAAGCTCGAGCCGATCGTGAAGGCGCGGCGCGAGCTGGGCCGGATCGACACCGAGGCTGCGTCGCTCGAGCAGCAGCGCGCGCAGCTCGATCAACGCGCGCAGGAGACGCGCTCGAGCTTGAAGTCGATCGAAAAGGACAAGCGCGCAACCGCGCTGCGCGGACGCCTGCAAACGCGGCTCGAAGAGATGGTGAAGGAAGGCGACGCGATCGGCCGCAAGCTGGTCGAGCTTCAAAGCAAGCGCCTCGAGCTCAAGATCGAGCTCGAAGACTTGATCGAGAAGAGCTAGTTATCGGGAGAACGTGCGCCGTCCTTTTCGCGGGATCTCCTAGCGCTCCGGGACGACCAGCTCGACGTCGTCGAGGCCGCAGCCGTCGATGGTGCAGTCGAGCGTGCCGATTGCGACTTTCATCAGATCACGCTGCAAGTTGTTGGTCGTACCCGGACGCGCGGCGCCGGCGCTCGGCTTCGCGGCTGGCACCGCGCGCGCGGCTTCTTCGCTCATCGATGCCAGCTGGCGTGTCGCGAAGCGCAGCTGCGAGACCAGCATGCGCGTGACCGAGTCGATGAACTTGAGCGCGAACGGCGCGCCGCTGCGGAACATCAGGTCGAGCTCTTCGCGATCGAGGCGCAGCACGAGCGTCGGTTCGATCGCCGTACACGTCGCCGAACGCCGGCTGCCGTCGAGCAACGCCATCTGGCCGATCAGCTCGCCGCGGCCGAGCAACGCGAGCTGGCGCGGCTTGCCGCCGCTCTCGAGGCTCACGCGCACGCGACCGTCGGCGATCACGTAGCAGCCCTGCGCTTTGTCGCCCTCGCGGAACAACACGCCGCCTGGCGCGAGACGCTCCGGCTTGAGCACACCGCTTACGGCGTCGAGCTCGGCGGGCGTGAAGCCGGCGAAGGTCTTGAGCAACGGCAAGAGGCCGCGATGGGCGTGCTTGGCGCTCGTGCTCACTTGTGACCTGCGCTCGATAGCCGGTTGAGCATCGCTTGCAGCGCTTGCACGCGCGGTCCAGGAGCAGGTCCAGGAGCAGGTGCAGCAGGTCCTGCAGCAGGCGTGGTTTGCGGACGTGCAGCCTGCGGTGAAGGCGGCTCATGCACGCGAGATGCGCGCGATGGCATAGCTGCTTGCGCAGGCGCCTCGTGCACGCGCGAGACGCGCCCGCCTGTGGGTGCGCTCGCAGCGGGGACAGGCTGCGCGCTCTGCGTAACGCCGGCGGCGAGCTGCTCGGAGATCGTGGTGTTGATGTCGCGCAAGCGCTCGCTGACCGTGATCGCGATGCGCCGGAGCATCTTGAACGCGGCCGGTCGCAGCGCATCGCGCATCGCGTCGAACTGCGCGCGGTCGAGTCGGTAGGCGCGGATCGCTTGCGTCGCGACGACGTCGGCGGAGCGCGGTTGGCCATCGACCAAGCCGAGCTCGCCGAGCACCTCACCGGCCTTGACCCGCGAGACCTCGCGCGCCTGTCCGCGTGGATCGCGCACGCGCACGACGCCTTCACCGGTCTCGAGCACGAACAGGCAATCGGCCTGGCTGCCTTGCGCGCACAGTGTCTCACCGGGTGCGAAGGTGACTGATCGAGCCATCCGCAGGACCTCGACCATTTCTTCGGAGGTCAGGTCGGCGAAGAGCGGGATCTTCCGGAGGTAATCCGCAGCCTGCATGGATGTTTACAGCATAGGCTGAAGACGTCCCCGCCTCCAAACGTTGCCCAGATCGGCTGGCTGAGTGAGTCTCGATTCGCTTTTGACTCCTTGAGCGTTGCGGTGCGCCTCATCGCCTCGCTCAAGTCGGCGCGCAGTGGGTGCGCGCTGGACACTCGCGAGCAGGTCGACTCATGCCATCACGCTTTTCTTGGGCGCGCTTTGCGAGCTCAGTCGTCGCAGTCTCACTGCTGGTTCTCTTCACGCTTCAAGGTCGCGCGCACGCTCAAGAGGTTGGCTTTGCGCTCAACCGGTTCGATCCCGCCGAGCACGGCAGCAACTGGTTCGCCGGCGAATCGCTCGACCTGCGCGGCAGCGTTCGACCGAGCCTGGGGCTGACGCTCGACTGGGCGTACAAGCCGCTCGTCATCTACGACGCGAACGGCGACGAGGTCGCGGCGATCGTCGAGAGCCAGCTCAACGCCCATGTCGGCGGCGCGCTGATCTTGTTCGATCGCTTGCGGCTCTCTGTGAGCTTGCCGGTGACCGCGGTGCAGCGCGGTGAAGACGGGATGCTCGGCGGTACGACGTTTCAAGGCGTCGAGGGCTCGGACATTGGTGATGTGCGCGTGGGTCTCGACCTGCGCTTGCTCGGCGAATACGGCGACGTCGCGACGCTCGCGATCGGCTTTCAGGCGCATCTGCCGACGGGTGATCGCGCTTCGTACACGGGCGATGGCGACGTGCGGCTCGTGCCGCGCTTGATGCTCGCGGGTGACGTCGGGATGTTCGCGTACTCCGCGCGCGCGGGCGTGCAGGTGCGCATGCAGGACGATGATCTCGGCAACGTCTCGACCGGGAGCGAGATGATGTTCGTCGCGACCGCGGGTTTGCGCGTCGCCGATCGCAAGCTGCTGATCG
>JAYUYY010000260.1:0-2513 GCA_043752225.1 Sandaracinaceae bacterium
GAGCGGTGCTCCGCGTGCTCCCAGGAGCGTGCCGCTCGGCCCGTTCATGTTGCCGCCGCCCATGCTGGCGCTGCCTGGACGATTGCCGAGCGTAGGGGACGAGCCATGCAGCGCGCTGACCGTGCTCACGGGCTCGATCTCGTCGAACGCGGTGAGGCCCGTAACTTCTTCGAGCACGTTCGCGTTCGCGCCGGTGCCGACGTCGGCGTACTCCTTGTCGCGCACGCTCTCCTTCTGGATCTCCTCCGCGAACATGCGGTGCATGTAGAGGCTCAGATCGCGGCGCGCGAAGAAGTTGCCGCTCGCGTACATGAACGCTTGCAGCTCGTCGTGCAGCTGCATCGCGGTCTGGTGCCGGAGGTCGCGATCACGCGCGAGCGCCTTGAGCACGATCTGCTCGAGCTCTTCCGGGATCTGCCGGTTGTACTGGCTCGGCGGAACGATATCGACCTTGCGCACCTTCTCGAGCGTCGCGAAGTCGGTCTCGGCGACGAACAAGCGCTCGCCGGTGAGCATTTCGTACAAACAAATGCCGACGCCGAACACGTCGCTGCGGCGATCGACCTCGAGGCCTTGAACTTGCTCGGGTGACATGTACCCGAACTTGCCCTTGAGGATGCCGGCTTGCGTCTTGCCCGCTTTGCCCGCGGCCT
The DNA here is from genome assembly GCA_043752225.1 of Sandaracinaceae bacterium. Lineage (GTDB taxonomy): Bacteria > Myxococcota_A > Polyangia > Polyangiales > JAFGIB01 > JAYUYY01. The sequence goes on from JAYUYY010000260.1 coordinate 654, forward strand.
TCGCGATGCCGAAGTCGATGATCTTAACCTCACCGTCGTACGAGACGATGATGTTCTGCGGCGACACGTCGCGGTGCACGAGGTTCAGGAACTGCCCGAACGCGTCGCGCTTGTTGTGCGCGTAATCGAGCCCCTCGCACAGCTTCATCACCGAGTAACAAGCCATCGCGACCGGCACGCGCTCGTTGCGCGCGCGCCCGCGATTGAAGATCGCGCGCAGGTCCTTGCCGTGGATGTACTCGAGCGCGATGAAGTAGCTGTCGTCGACCTTACCGAGATCGAAGATCTGCGCGACGTTGGCGTGCGTGAGCTGCACCGCGATCTTCGCCTCGTCGACGAACATCGTGATGAACTCTTCGTCCTCGGCGATCGACGGCAGGATGCGCTTGACCGCGACCATCCGCTCGAAGCCTTCGACCCCGGTGGCTTTGGCCTTGTAGACCTCAGCCATGCCTCCGACGTTGACTCGTTCGAGCAGGAAGTACTTGCCGAAAGGGATGGGTTGCTTCACCGGCAGGGCCTGCGCGCTCGCGTGTGCAGCGGCTGTGTTTCCAACGACTGAGTGTCCAGCCGAAGTGGATCCGTGAGGGCGGGATGGCACCCGCCACCACGTCCGAAAGAAGCCCGAACCATACGGGAGCCCCGTAATTTCGGTCAAGCTGAAGACTCTACGCCGGTTGCTTCACCAATTGGTCACGGAGCGGCCTGCGCAGCGCCCGGATCGTCGGCTGGAATGGCGCTCAACGGGGCCAACGGCAGCGCGTCCTCGGGCGCGCGAAATCGCGGTGCTCCTTCCGGGAAATAGCGAACTCGCTGGCCCTGGATCCAGCCCCAAAAGCGGTATGGCTTGGGCGTCACTTCGCGGAACATCACATCCGCGGACGGGCGCGTTTCGGCCATGAATGCGAAGGAATCGTCCTGCGCGGCGGAGCCCGTCAGCGCTGCCGACTCGAGCTCGTCCCTTTGGCGCGAGGTGGTCGGCGAAGCGGTGCCGGGAGCCACCAGCTCGTCCCCGTTCACGGATACCTGACCTGTTTCAGTCACCAGCGCGAGCTGCGCGTGGGGCAATGCGAGCGCGCCCTGCAAGCCGGCCGATGCGAGCTGTTTTGCGAGCCATCCTTCAGCACCTGGATCGGCCTCGGCGTAGAGCAAGAAGCCTTCGGAGTCGATCGCGAGCGCGCGTGAAGCACCTGCGGCGGCGTCGAATGGCGCGCCGCGCAGCAGGATCTTCGCCCCGGCGGGCGGCGTGCCGATCGCGTAGCGCACCAGCTTCGAGCTCGGATCGACGTACAGCGCGAGCGGCTTGTCCGCCGAGTCACCGGGTGCGGCCGTGCGCGGCACACCGTGCAAGCGCGCGAGCGGACGCGAGAGATCGGCGGACGCGATCGGCGATGCAATCGCGCGCGTCGGATCGATGCGCAACAGCCAGGCGCCCATCCCACCGGCCGCATCGTTCTCGGCGATGCGCGCGCGCGCAAACGCGTGCGGCCAACCCGCGTGCGGCAATCCCGCGGCGGAGAGCTCGACCGCTTTGTCGCCGAGCATCAGCGCAGGACCGGGCAGCACGGGCTTCTGCGTGAGAAAGAAAAAGTCGCGCGGATCGCGGCCGAGGTAACGCGGAAAGCGCAGCGGCGTCATCGTCTTGACGGCCAGCTTTGCGCGCGCGGTGAAGCCCTCGCGCTCGGCGCCTTCGATCGCGCCTTCGTGCTCGGTCTCGGGGTCGAGCTTGCGCGAGAGCGCGGGCACCTGATCGCCGCGCGCGAAGGTTCGATACATCTCAAAGCCGGTGTGCTTGCCGTTCATGTCGAGGTGCATGCCGCGCGCGCAACGCACGGCTTGCATCGCGCGCCCGAGCTCGTC
>JAYUYY010000261.1:0-2510 GCA_043752225.1 Sandaracinaceae bacterium
GCCGCCGATCCCACGGCGCATCGCACGAGGAGCTTCCGATGAACGCAGTAGCGAAACGACGAACGCGGCGTGCCAGCACGGCGCTACGTGGCCATCGCATCGGCTGGATCGTGGCCGCTTCCGAGCAGAGCGTGCTGGTCGATTACCCTGAAAACCCGCACGGGCCGATCGCTGCGCGCTCGACCGTCACGCTCGACATGCAGGCAAGCTCGGAGGCGGGGCGCCGCGAAGCGCTGCTCGTGTTCGAAGAGGAGCGCTCCGATCGGCCGGTGATCGTCGGTCTGCTAGTCGGTGGGCCGCCCTTCGCCAAGCCATTGACCGCCACCGTCGATGGTCAGCGCGTTGTGATCGAAGGCAAAGACGAGATCGTGCTGCGCTGCGGCGAGGCGAGCATCACCTTGCGCCGCAACGGCCGTGTGGTGATTCGCGGCAGCTATGTCGAAACGCGCTCGCGCGGCGTCAACCGCATCAAGGGCGGCAGCGTGCAGATCAACTAGGCGCGCTATGGCGGAAGGCAGCGCAAGTGCAGAGCCGAGCGAGTCGGTGTTGTGGGACGTCGTCGAGGAGCACCTCGATGAAGCGGCCTTCGGCATCGACGCGTTCGATCGCATGCTCGAGCATCCCTTCCTATCGCTCGCCGACCTCGCCACGTATCCAGAAGAGCGCTTGCTCGCTCACCTCGACGGGCTCGTGGTTGGGGGCGACACCGTCGCCGATCGTTTGCTCATCCCCGCGCTGCAAGAGGCCGACCCCGCAGAGCCCGCGCGCGTGACTGCGGCTGCGCTTGCGTTGCTGCTCACCGGCAAGCACCGCGCGCTCAAGCCCGCGCTCGAGCACGAGGATCCTGCGGTGCGTCGCGCAGCGGTGCGTGCATGCAGCTTGGCGTCGACGCCCAAGCTCGAGGCCTTCGTCCGCGATGAGCTGCAAGCGTCGCCGCCGCCACACGCGACCGCCGGCTTGCTGCACGCGCTCGCCGCGCTCGGCGCGACACCGCCAGCGCTCTTGACGTGGCTGCAACACGCGGACCCCGCCGTGGTCGAGGCGGCCGCGTGCGCCGCGCGTCGCGCCGATGCGCGCATGCATCTTCCGATCGTCGAGCATCTGCTAGGGCACGCCGACCTTGCGGTGCAGCGGGCCGCGATGCTCACCGCGCTCGTCTGGGGCTCGCCGCATGCGTGGGCAACTTGCGAGCGCTTGGCGCTCGATCGCGAGCAGCCGAACGCCGCGGTCATGGCGCTGTGCGCCGCGCTCGGCTCGCCCGCGCATCACACGCGCATGCTCGAGCTGCTCGGGCAGGACACGCATCGCGCACAGGCGCTGTTCGCGCTCGGCTTCTCCGGCAACGTCGCGGCGATGCCTGCGCTGCTCGATCACGTCGCTGGCAAAGACCCGCTGCACGCCAAGCTCGCGCTGCAAGCGATCGCGTTGATCACGGACCTCGACTTGCGCGACGACGCGTTCGCGCTGCCCGAGCCGCCCACGCCCGAGCCAGGCAGCGCAACGCCAGCAGAGGAAGAAGCTGCCGACGAAAGCGCGCTACCGGCACTCGAGCAAGACGATCTCGACGCCGATCTCGTCGCGCCGCCAGAAGACGCGTTGCCGCTGCCGAACGCGCCTGCGATTCGCGCGTACTGGGGAGCCTCCGCCGCGCGCTACGACGTCGCTCGCCGCTACCTGCGCGGCCAGCCTTTGCAGCACGTCGGCATCGAGCTCGTGCTGGATCACCTCGAGCGCGGTCCGCTGCGCACGCACCACGTGCTCGCGCTATCGCTCGCTGTTCGCACGCGCGGCGAGGTCTGGCTCGACACACGCGCGTTCAGCGCGCAACAACGCAGCACGCGCGCTGCAGCGCGGTCGAGCGGCGCGCGCCTATCCCCTTCACCGTTCAGTCGTTTTTGAGTCCGCTATGTGGATGCTCGACAACACCACGCCGTACGCGGCCGAGCGAAACTGGACGCGCGACAAGCACGGCGCGCACCACTGGATCGTCGCGGTCAAAGCCACGTTTGCGATCGGCGTGCACGGCAAGCTCGAGCTCGCCGACAAGCAAGAGCCGCCCGCGCTGGCACCCGAGCACCATGGCAAGCCCGGTGAATCGAGCCTCAAGTACGATTCGGACTTGCTCGCGATCAAACCCGGCACCGACGTGATCGCCAACGCCAGCGCGCACGCACCGCACGGCAAGCCTGCGCCGACCGTGCCGGTGTCATTGCGCGTAGGTCCGGTGCACAAAAGCCTGCTCGTGCACGGGGTTCGCGTGTACTACCGCGGCGCCGCGCTCGGCATGACCACCACCGAGCCGCGCCCGTTTGCGACGCGCCCGATCCTTTACGAAGACGCCTTCGGCGGCACCGACCTCAGCGATCCGGATCCGCGCCGCCACCGCAGCGATCTGCGCAACCCGATCGGCCAAGGCTTCGTCGTCGACCGCAGCAAGCTCGACTATAAGCCTGCGCACACGATCGAGTATCCGCGCGGCGACTTCACCAAGGTAGGCCCGGCCGGTTTTG
>JAYUYY010000262.1:0-6558 GCA_043752225.1 Sandaracinaceae bacterium
CGCCTTCGATGTAGTCCATCACCAGGAAGTAACCGGCGTCCTCGGTGTCGCTGATGTCGGTCGTCGGGACGACGTTGGGATGGCGGATGCGCGCGGCGAGACGCGCTTCATCCAAGAACATCGAGATGAACTCTTGCTCGTGCGCGAGGTGCGGGTGCAGCACCTTGATGGCGAACAGCCGCTCGAAGCCCGCGACGCCTAGCGCGCGCGCGACGTACACGCCGGCCATGCCGCCGGATGCGAGCCGCGCGAGCACCTCGTATCGACCGAGACGGCGACCCGCCAGACTACTGGTGAATGGATCGTTCAGCGCTGAGGCTGACTCACTCAAAACCGTGCCCCGAGTCTCAAGCCGGCGCTGCCTCGCACCGGGTCGATCGTGGGCATCAGCTGGAGCTGCGCGCTGCTGGATTCGTCGTCGCCCGACCAATCGGTGAGGAAGAGCGCGATCGCCGCGGTGGCTGCACCGGCTGCGCCGGTTGCGATCCACAGGATGGTCGTGCGCATCTCGGTGGGCTCACCGTCTTTGCGCAGCTGGTCGGCTTCCTCGTAGAGGGCGGCGCATTGACTCGTGCTTCCCGTGCACGCGTTCGAAGCGTTGGCTGCGGTCTTGTACTCATCCGCGAGCGAATACATGTCGACGGTCGAGAGGATCGACCCGATCAGCAATGCGCCGGTTACGCCCGCGCCGATGAAGGTCACGAGCGGCGGCAACGGCTTTTTCGACTCATCGCGCGGGCTGCCGGAGGGCGAAGCTTCGATCGGCTCCGGCTCACTCGCCGGCTCGGGCTCGACCACGACCGGCGGTGGCGGCGGCGCTTCGAACGTCAGCGATTGCGTCTCGCCGGCAGCGCCGCTCACGTCGTTCGATTGTTCGCCGGTCTCGAAGCTCGCAGTCACCTTGTGCACCACGTCCGGCGGCAGAAAGAACGAAGGCTGCTCTTGCAGCGTGCCATCGACATCGAGACTGCAGCCTTCACACATCACATCGACGCGCAGCAGCGCGGGCGCGGTCTCTTGCATGAGCGCGTTGCCGACTTCGAGCGCTGCGGGCTCTTGCGCGTAGGTCAACGTCAGCTGGAGCGCGAGGGTCGCGGCGCGCGGCAGGTTGCCGGCCTTGAAGTGCGAGCGCGCGCTTTGGATCAGCGCGGGCGCCGCGGGCGAGAGCCGATTGGCGGTCTCGAACCACTGCGCGGCTTTCTCATAGTCGCGCGCGACGTATGCGGCCGTACCTTGGTCATAGGCTTCGGCCGCGGCTTGGCGTTGGCGAGCATCACCTTCTTGCGCGTGGGCTTGACCGAGCAAGCTCGCGAGGCACAGCGGGATCAGCAACGCGCAGCCAAGGGCCGTCGCTCGGGTGGGCAAAAGGGAGCACACGGGCCGGGAGGCTACCACATGAACTGCGCCAGCTCCGAGTCTGTCACTGCCGGTGCGGAGGGCCTTTCAGCATCATTTCCAGCTCGTCCGGCTCTGGGGACCGTGCCAGCGCGTCATCGCGCGTGATGAGCCCTTTTCGAAGCAGCCCATAGAGGGACTGGTTCATGGTCTGCATTCCGCTCGTGGACTGACCGGTCTGCATGACCCCGTAGAGCTGGTGGATCTTGTCTTCGCGTATGAGATTGCGCATCGCCGGGTTCGGGATCAGCACCTCGAGTGCCATGTTTCGCCCCGGACCATTCGCGTTTGGCACAAGCGTTTGGGTCAGAACGGCCTGGAGGGTGAAGGACAGCTGAGCGCGGACCTGCGCCTGCTGATGAGGCGGAAACGCATCGAGGATGCGGTTGATCGATTGCACCGCACTGTTGGTGTGCAGGGTGCCAAACACCAAGTGGCCGGTCTCCGAGATCGTCAGCGCCGCTTCGATCGCTTCGAGATCGCGCAGCTCGCCGATCAGCACGACGTCTGGATCTTGGCGCAGCACGTAGCGCAGCGCGTCTTTGAAGCTGTTCGTGTCGGTGCCGACCTCGCGCTGGTTCACGATCGAGTTCTTGTTCGGGTGCAGGAATTCGATCGGATCCTCGACCGTGAGGATGTGAAAGCGCTGCTCGGCGTTGATCTTGTCGATCATCGCCGCGAGCGTGGTCGTCTTGCCCGAGCCGGTCGGTCCGGTGACCAGCACCAGCCCGGAGGGAAGGTTCGCGAGCTGCGCGACGATCGGCGGAAGGCCGAGCTCTTCGAAGGTTTGGATCCGAAACGGGATCTGTCGAAACACGCCGGCGACCGCGCCGCGCTGCACGAACAGGTTCGCGCGAAAGCGCGCGAGGCCTTTGACGCCGAACGAGAGATCGATCTCGTTGGTCTTCTCGAATTGGATTTTCTGTTCTTCGGTGAGCACCGAATAGCAGAGCTGCTTGGTGTCCACTGGCGCGAGCACCGCCGTCTTGAGCGGGACGAGCGAGCCGTCGATCCGCAGCTGCGGCGGCGTGCCCGTCGTGATGTGCAGATCGGACGCGCCCTTTTCTACGACCGCTCGTAGCAGCTGATGCAGGTTGACCGTGTTGACCGTCATGATTGGCGACCGCAGCAGCGTAGATGGACGCGCCGCTTCACTTCACCAGAGTACGGATCCGCGTCAGCCGATACCAGCTTGGCGATCACGCGGGTCCGGCTACATCTCCACTTTTGGCCACAGTCGCCTACGCAGCCACGGTTGTTTCCGATCGGCGCGGCACACGATGCGCGCGGCTGCGGTCGCGGCGAGCAGCTCGCCCTCGAGCCCGAGGCCTGGCGCCACTTGAGGTCCACAGAGCAGTAGCCCCGGAATGGTCGTGCGCACCGGCATCGCGGATAAGCCGAGCGCGCTCGTGACCGGAAACGCATACACGCAGGGCATCGTTTGCGGGCCGCGGCGCTCTTGGACATGCGGAGTGAGCGTTGCGCCATCGGTCGAGAACGGAGCGCGTGCGTCGTGCGGCGAATCGAGCACTAGGATCTGCTCGCGCAAAAAAGGCATCAGCTCGGTGAGCGAGCCGATCAAGCGCTCGCGCGCATCGTCGAGTGAGCCGTCGCGCTCTTCGACCGAACGCGCGCTGACCAGCGTCTCCACGCAGAGGATCGCGTGATGATCGGCGCGCGTCGCCTCGACGTGAAACACGTTGTCGCCCGAGAGCGCCTTGTTCACGTCGCGCACGCAGTACACGTCGCGCGCCATGCCTGCGGGCAAGGCGTCGGCCTTCACGACGATGTTGAGCGTGTAGCGGTATTGGCGCGGCTGCGGCTCGCCGATGCGCTCGAACAGGTCGAGGATCGGCCTGCGGTCGCTGACCAAGTGCTGCATTGCGCTCAAGTCGGTGCTGGTCACGACCATGCTCGTGCCGATCTCTTCGTCCGAGCCCGAGAGCACGACGCCTGCGACCGCCGAACGCCGCACCACGATCTGACTCGCGTGCTCGCCCGGCCGGAGCTCGCCGCTGCATGAACGGATGCGATCCGCGAGCAGCGCGTGGAGGCTCGCCGCGCCGCCGGTCAGCTGTTGTGCGCCGATCGCGACGCCGGCTTGCAGGCGACACAGCTGAAGCGGCGTCAGCGTGGAAGGCTCGACGGCTGCGGCAAAGCAGGTCGGCACGAGCGCGGCGGCGCGGAAGGGATGGCGCTCCGGCAGCTCGCTGAGCGCGTCGCGCGCGGCGCCGTCGCGATCGAGCCCGATCCCCGTGGCCGCGCGCGCGAGCTCGCGACGCTCCCAAAACGTCTGCGGCGGTAGCGCGAGATCGCGCGCGAGCAAGCGATCGGTCGCTTCGGCGCGCGCGCGCAGCTGTCGGAAGTGCTCGCGCGCGGGGCGCTTGATCTCGCTGAACTCACGCTCGAGCTCGCGCTCGAGATCCGCTTCGTCCGCCGGCACATCGAGCCGATGACCCGGCAGCGCGACTTGGTACGCAGGCGTCAGCGGTGACGACAAGCGCCGCATGCTCGGGCCCATGCCGAGCTCGGAGAGCAAGCGCAACGCCACCGGCGAACGCGCCGCCGACCACGTGAACGGCGTGCGCGGGAGCTTGTACGGGCCGAGCTCGTACTGCGCGGCTGGGCTCTGTTGGCCGAGCACCAACGCGCGAAAGCCGCGCTTTGCGAGCAGCGCGCCGCAAGCCAGCGTGGACGTATCCATGCCGAGCAAGATGACGTCGTAAAAACTCTTGCTCACGACACGCTATCGAGCGGGGGCGACAACAACATGCTCGCCTCCGGCTCTGCGAACGGGGCAATCGTGGGTGAAGGCGTGAGCGCGATCGAGCCGCGCGCGACGCCGTCGATGACCGCGGGCAGCAAGCGATGCTCGGCGCGTTGAATGCGCGCATGCAATGTCGAGGCGTCGTCGTTTGGCTGCACGCGCACCGCGGCTTGCGCGATGATCGGGCCGGTGTCGACTCCGCCGTCGACGATGTGAACGGTGCAACCCGCGATGCGCACGCGCGCGGCGATCGCCTGCGCGGGGCCGTCGTTGCCGGGAAAGGCGGGCAAGAGGGCAGGGTGCACGTTGAGGATCTTGCCCTCGAACGCGGCCAGCATGCTCGGCCCGACGATCTTCATGAAGCCTGCGAGCACCACGAGCTGTGGCGCGAACGACAGCACCGCGTCGGCGAGCGCGCGATCCCATTCGGCGCGCGCGGGATAATCTTTGAGCTTCACGATCGCGGTCGGGATGCCGCGCTCGGTCGCGAGCGAAAGGCCCTTGGCGTCGCTGCGATCGCTCAGCACCGCGCGCACCGTCGCGTCGCAACGGCCGGCGTCGATCGCGGACAAGATGGCGCGCAGGTTGCTGCCGGTGCCCGAGATCAGCACTGCGATCGCGATCGTCACGACGGCCTCAAACGAACCGGACATCGGCCGGCTCGCCCGCGGGGCTCGCGACGATCGAGCCGATGATGCTGGCGCGCTCGCCTTCGCCTTCGAGCACCCGCACGAGCTCTTGCGCGCGTTCGTGCTCGACGACCGCGACCAGGCCGATGCCCATGTTGAACGTGCTGCGCATCTCGTCCGCGCTCACGTGTCCGAGCTCTTCGATCAGCGCAAAGATCGGCGGCTTCTTCCACATGCGCTCGTCGAGCAGCGCGTCGACGCCGTCGGGCAGCACGCGCGGCAGATTGCCGGGTAGCCCGCCACCGGTGACATGGCATAGCGCTTTCACGCCGCCGGCCGCGATCGCGGCGAGCGCCGCGCGACAGTACAGACGCGTCGGTCGCAGCAGCGCATCGACCAGCGGCTCGCCGAGCAGCTCGATGTAGCGCGAGAGCTGCAAGCCCGCGTCGTCGAGCAACACCTTGCGCGCGAGCGAGTAGCCGTTCGAGTGCAAGCCATCCGACGCGACGCCGATCACCGCATCGCCAGCCGCGATCGTGCGCTTCGGCAAGAGCTCCGAGCGCTCGACGACGCCGACGACGAAGCCCGCGAGATCGTACTCACCGGGCAAGTACATCCCGGGCATCTCCGCGGTCTCGCCACCGAGCAACGCGCAGCCCGCGAGTCGGCAGCCTTCGGCGATGCCTTCCATCACGTGCACGGCTTGATCGACGTCGAGCTTCGCGGTCGCGAAGTAGTCGAGAAAGAACAGCGGCCGCGCGCCGGTCGTGACGACATCGTTCGCCGACATCGCGACCAGATCGATGCCGACCGTGTGGTGTCGATCCGCTGCGAACGCGACCTTGAGCTTGGTGCCCACGCCGTCGGTGCCGGAGACCAACACCGGCTCGCGCATGCCGGTCGGGATCGCGCACAAGCCCGCGAAGCCGCCGAGCGAGCCCATGATCTCGGGGATCTTCGTGCGCGCAGCCAGCGGCTTGATGCGCTCGACGAAGCGATCGCCAGCTTCGATGTCGACGCCAGCCTCGCGGTAAGTCGCGCCTTTTTTCACCGCGCGGACCCTACCCGCGGGCCCCCTAGCGGTCAACGCACAGCGGCCGCAAGTCGCGGCTCAATGCCGCTCAATAAGGACTGTCGGCGACGAAGCCGGCGCCTTTTTTCGGAGCGGTGGCGGCGCGACGCGCAGCACGCGCGGCGCGGCGTGGCTCGGCCTTGCGCGTCGGCGCAGGCGCCGCAGCCGGCTCGGGCGCAGCCTCATCAGGTGCAGCCTCATCAGGTGCAGCCGCGCGTTCGGGCTTGAGCTTGAGCGCGACGCGGCGCTCGCGAGTGAGCTCGATCGTGAGATTGCTCGACGTGTAGCCGGGCGCCGCGGCATCGACGCGGTAGCTGCCGCCTTTGGGCAGGCGCGCGTCGAAGGGATTCGGCACGGGCGCGCCATCGAGCAGGAGCTGTGCTTCGCGCGGGCTCGTGCTGATCTGCAGCGCGAGCATGACCGGCTCGGGCTCGGTGTTGGATTCGGGGAGGGCAGCCGGCGCCTCTGCGGCGACAGGCTCCGCGGCGGCAATGATCGCGGCGGCTTCCGCTGGCGGGGCTTCGGTCGGTGCAGCTTCGGAAGGTACCGCTTCGATCGGTGCGGCTTCTGGCGCGGCGACCGGGGTCCGCTGTGCCGCAACCGGAGCTGGGCTCGCTTCGACGGAAGCCGGTGTCGCGGGTTCCTGCTGAGCCTCGATCGCAGCCTTAGGGGCGGGCGCGCTGGTGCGCGTAGTC
>JAYUYY010000263.1:0-2500 GCA_043752225.1 Sandaracinaceae bacterium
CGCACCGCTTCCATCGAGCCGATCTGCTTAGGCTGTCGCGGGTAATCGCCCCACGGATACGCCGGCGAGAACCCCACGCACTCTTGCGCGCTGTTCGGACCGACTCCCGCCCAATGCTGCGCGCGCACCTTTTCGGTGAGCCACGCGGGCAACGGATCATCTGCGAACGGCTCGCCGAAAGACGCCGGCGCGCGATACGGCGTGTGCGGATCCCAGAAGTGCACGTGCAAGAACCAGTTGTCGGCTGCGCCGTTGCGCGCGAGCCAATCGCTTGCGAGCGCGTGCACCTCGTCTGCGTTCTCGAGCCCGCGCTTGCCCACGGTCGCGGACTCTTGAAAGCCCGCGAGCCAATGAAAGGCGGAGTGGCGCTCGGCAAACGAGCTGAGCGTGACCGTGCGCAGGCCCGCGCGGCGCAGGCGCGCTGCAAAGCTGGTGCGACCGAGCTGCGAGGAAAACCCACGCGCGCTGCCCTCATGCAGCAGCTCCGCAGCGCTGCCGCCGTGGCCCACCACGCCAGTGCGCGTACCGAACATGCCGGTGCACAGGGCAGTGCGGCTCGGTAAACACGGCACATCGGACGCGTAGCACTGCGTGAAGCGCACGCCGTCGCGCGCGAGCCGATCGATGTTCGGGCTGGTGCGGCGGTGATAGCCGTAGCAGCCCAGATGGTCCGCACGCAGGGTATCGACGTCGATGTAGAGAACCCGCATGTCGGGAATGATAGAGGCTGCGAAACGAGTTGAGGCTCTTCGTGAGGCGCTGTTTATTGCCGAGGCGATGCCGAGCTGACAGATTCGAGCGTGTGGGTCGGTCGGTGAAGCCGTGGCTGTACAGGTCTGTAAAAAAGGCAGCGCGGCTCACGTGCGCGGGTTTGCTCCTGTTCGCGACCCAGATCGCGCAGGCGACGCCGCCCGAGCAGCCGCCCGTCGACGACGAGGTGGGCTGGCACGAGCCCGGCGCTGAAGATCCCGCGCAGGCTGCGCTCGACCAAGCGATCGAAGACGAGATGGCTGCGAGCGAGCAGGAGCAGCCCGACGCAGACCCGGCCTGGGACACCGTGCCGCTCGGCGAAGACTTCGCAGCGATCGAGCTCGCGCCCGAGTCGTCGCTGATGCCGCAGCTCTCGCCTGATCTGATGGCGGCGCCGCAGTGTTTCGTGGCCGAGCCCGTGCTCTCGCTCGGCGACACCAGCGTGCCCGGTGCGACCTGCGGCCTCTTGCCGTTGATGTCGCTCGCCGTGCCGACTGCGATTCAAGATCCGAGCGGCGGCGCGCTCGATCACTTTCACAGCGCGCTGGCACGCGCGCGGCGCGGCGAAGGCCAAGCGCGGATCGCGTTCTACGGCGCATCGCACGTCGCAGCCGATCTCTACACTGGCCGCCTGCGCAACAAGTTGATCGCCGATGTCGGCAGCGCAGGGCCGGGCTTTTTTCTGCCCGCGCGTCCGTGGAAGGCGTATCGCAACGAAGGCGTCAGCGTGGAGCGCTCGCGCGGCTTCTTCACGCGTCGGATCATGGCCAAGCATCCGATCGGCGATGCGTACGGTCTCGCCGGCGTCGCGTTCGACGCCGCGCCCGATCGGCAAGCGAGCGCGGCGTTCACGATCAACCGCAGCGCCGTGCGCCCGGAGCTCGGGAGCAAGCTCGAGCTCTACTACTGGCAGCGCCCGCGCGGCGGCACGCTGCAGGTGTTCGTCGACGGCGTAAGGCGCGCGAAGGTCAGCTCCGCGGGCGCTGCGGCCCAAGCTGCGTACGCGCACGTCGAGCTGCCGATCGGTGCCCAGCGCATCGAGCTGCGCACGCTGGGCGACGGTGCGGTGCGGATCTTCGGCGTGTCGCTCGAGCAAGGTCACGCCGGCGTCGTGCTCGACACGCTCGGCATTCCTGGCTCGCGCGCGCGCTACCAGCTGATGTGGGAGGACTCGCTGTATCGCGAGCATCTCGCGCATCGCAATCCGGACCTCGTCGTGCTCGCGTACGGCACCAACGAGAGCGGCGACGATTCACCGCTCGATCGCTACGAAGCCGAGCTGCACAAGGTGATCGCGCGCGTGCGCGAGGTGACGCCGAATGCATCCTGCTTGCTGATCGGCCCTTCCGATCGTCCGGTGCGCTTGCCCAACGACATGTTCGCGAGCCGTCCGCGCACCGCCGCGATCATCGAGGCTCAGCGCCGCGTCGCCGCCGAGCTCGGCTGCGGCTTCTTCGACGTCGTCGAGTTCATGGGCGGTCCGATGTCGATGGTGCGCTGGGTCCGCAGCGCGCTCGGCACGCCCGACCACGTGCACTTCACGCGCGCCGGCTACGAGCGCATGGCCGATGTGCTGTACGAAGCGCTCATGCAGCCCGCGCGGATCGATGGCGTAAAGCTCGCGAGCACGCCGGTGCCGGTTCAGACGCGCGTCACGCCGACAACCCAACACTGAGTCGCGCGTCGCTTGCCAGCGAGTGCCAGCCCGACTGAACCGGCGTTCGATCGCGTTTACCCCGAGCTCGCCAAG
>JAYUYY010000264.1:0-6542 GCA_043752225.1 Sandaracinaceae bacterium
TGGTTTTACGACGGCGAGCCGCTCGAGCACCCCAATCTTACGAAGGCGTTTGATCGCTGGATCGGCAAAGCCGAGGACGGCCGTTACTGCCTCAAGAACGACATCAACTGGGCCTACTTCACGCTCGAGGGCGCGCCGTACTTGGTGCGCAGCGTCCGCGCGGAAGCAGGCCGGCCGATCCTGACGCTCTCGAACGACGCCGTCGTACCGCTCGCGCTCGACACGCTCCGCCTGGGCCCCGAAGGCGCGATCTATTGTGATGTGCCCAGTGAAGGCGGCCCGATGGCCGCGCGCTTCGAGCGTCACGCCGCAAGCCATCTCGAGCCTTGGCTCGGCGAGGACCCAGCCGGTGTATACGTCGAGGTCGCTGGCGTACGTGTGCGCCCGAAGACGGTGACCGACCCTCTTCAGAGCGCTGTTCACAGCGCTGTCGCGCCGGAGCTCCCCTCCGGGTCGCGCGCGCCTACGGAGAAGACGTGATGTTGAAAACGAGCGGTGGTCGCGAGCGTCTGGCAGGGCTGGTCGTGCTCGCTTTGGGCTTGCCGCTGGTCGTGGGCTTCGGCCGCGCGATCGTTGATGGCGAGCAACAGCGCCGGCAAGCGCCGCTGCGCGCGGTGCTCGGCGACGAAAACTTCGAGAAGCTCGAGCGCGGCGAGAAGACCGAGCAGGGCTATCTCGGCCGCACGCTGAGCGCGCCCGACTTCACGTTGCCCGATCAAAACGGCAAGCCTTGGACGCTCTCGAAGCATCGCGGCAAGACCATCGTGATGAACTTCTGGAGCATCACGTGCCAGCCGTGCGTGGAAGAGATGCCGAGCTTGATCGAGCTGGTCGAGCTGGCACGCACCCACGACGACCTCGAGATCGTCGCGATCTCGACCGATGAAAACTGGAAGGCGGTCGCACCGCTGTTCCCACCGCACAGCCGGCTCACGGTGCTGTTCGATCCCGAGCGCAAGGTCGTGAAGGACAAGTACGGCTCGCGCTTGTTTCCGGAGACTTGGGTGATCGATCCGCAGGGCGTGGTGCGCATGCGTGTCGATGGCGCGCGCGACTGGTCGGCGGCGATCGCGCTCGATGCGATCGAGGCTGCGAAGCTGTAATGCGCGGGGCACGCTCGGCGCTGAGCGTGCTGATCGTGCTCGCATGCACGACGATGCCGGTCGCTGCGGCTCCGCCCGCTGCGCAAACGCTGCCCGACGGCACGGCGATAGCGGAGTGCGAAGAGCCACCTGAGGGCATGGTGTGCATCCTCGGCGGCGCGTTCATCCGCGGCAGCGACGACGGCCCCGAGAACGCGCGACCCGCCAGCACGGTATGGCTTCAAACCTTTTACATCGACCGCTACGAGGTCACGAACGACGCGTACTGGGTGTGCCGCGACGCGCATAAGTGTCCGAAGCGCGGCCCCGAGTACAACGACTTCAGCCGACCCAAGCAGCCGATCACCGGCGTCAGCTGGCAAGCCGGCGTCGACTTCTGCGCGTTCGCGGGCAAGCACCTTCCGACCGAAGCGCAGTGGGAAAAAGCCGCGCGCGGCAATGACGGAGCGCGCACGCCGTTTGGCAATGAGCCTGTCACCTGCGAGCAAGCGGTGATCGAAGACGCGCGCGGTCGCAGCTGCGGCATCCCGAAGGCCAAGCGCCATCCGGAGAAGGGCCGCGTGCTCGAGGTCGGCTCACGACCCGCGGGCATGAACGGCCTCTTCGACATGGCCGGCAATGCCTGGGAGTGGGTCTACGACTGGGAGTCGAAGAGCTGGGCGGAGTGCGGAGAAGCGTGCGCCGGCATCGATCCCAAAGGCCCATGCGCAGGCGCTGCGAAGTGCCCAGGCCACGCGGAGCGCGTGGTGCGCGGCGGCTCTTGGTATTGGAAGGCCCCGTACGCGATGAGCTACTTCCGCCGCACCCACGATCCCGAAAACCCGCACGAAAATTTCCACCACTTCGGGTTCCGGTGCAGCGCGAGCGTGCAAGAGGCCCGCGCGTTGCGGAGCGCGGCTCGGACTCCTCATGGATGAGCACCCGCACGATGCAATTGAACGACTACGTGCGGAGCTCGATGAGCTCGTCGCGCGCATGCACGGGGCAAAGGCACGCGCCGCCGTTCGGTCGCTGTTTGCAGCAGATAGAGACACGTTGGGTCGCGCCGCGGTCATGTACGCCCGATCAACGGACGTCTAGAGAACCGCGTAGCGGCACAGCGGGTTATTTTCGCAGAGCAGCTCGACGCCCGAGGGTTGCGCTCGAGCTATTTCTTCGCGGCCTTTTCCGTGCCCGCCGGCTGGCTCGCGGCAAACTTCGCGGCCGCCGAGGCATCCGGGTCGGCGTCGAGCGTGATGATCGGGAAGCGATCGGCTTTGATCTCTTCGGGCGTGCGCTTCACGTGCGGCGTGATCTGAAAGACGTTCTTCAACCACGGACGATCGAGCCACGCGACGAAGTTCGGGGCCGACTGCGAGGCGTACGTGTAGTCTTTGTTCTCGGGGTACGTGGAGATCGTACGCAACACGAGCGCGCGCGGATCGCTGAGCACGGCGCGGGCATTCTTGCGGAACTGATCGCCGTAACCGGTCTGGCGGAAATACTCCTCGGCGTTCGACATGTAGAGCACACGGACCGGCACGTGCATGCGCTTGGCGACGTCGGCGATGCCGAGCAGGCCGTGCTCGGCGACCAAGTCACCGACCATGCCGCGCACGCGGCCGGCGCGAACTAACTGGGAGACGTAGTCGTATTGCTCGGGCGAGGTCAGAAAGCTCGCAACCGAGAGCTCGCGCTGTTGCTTGGCCGTAGCTTGCAGCCGCCGCGCGATCTCGGGGCGGTATGCGTTGTACGCGGCGCGCGCGCGCTTGCGCTGCTCGCCTGCGTAGGCGGCATCGAGGATGGCGAGCGCTTCGAGCTTCTCGGCTTTGCTCCAGAGCGCGAGAAATTTCTCGGAGCTCGGCGCGGCCGCGAAGAACGCGAGGTAGATGTCGTGCACGTGGGCGACGACCGGGTCGTAGTCGAACAGCCAGGCAAGCTCGGCCTTCTGCCAGCCGATGAACAGGTACGACTGGTCGGTGCCGACGCCGACATAGCCGCCGCCGAGCCCACGGATCAGGGGCTCGAAGCGATGCACGGCGTTCTCGTTGCTCGTGACGTAGTGCTTGCCCTTGAGCAGGTCGGTCGTGCCGCCGAGCTCAGCGGCCGGCGGGTCTTCCTTCGAGCCGACGAAGAGCTGTCGATCCGCCTCGCTGAGCGGACGCAGCGGCTTGGGCGCGGCCGGCGGCTCGGCCAGCGCATGCGAGCAAAACCATCCCAAGCAAGTGACAGTTACGAAGAGCACGAGGCGCATGCGAGTCGAGTACCGGAGCCCCGCGCGCAAGACAAGTCCGCGTCATTTCCTTGACAGCCGCGCGCAGCCAGCAAGGCTGCGAAGTGGATGGTGCGCTTTCGCAGTCGTTTGGCGTTCGCGTGCATGCTCGGCGCGAGCGCGCTGGGCGCGAGCATTGCAGCGTGCCGCGGGGCCATGCCGCACGCGGTCAATCCCGAAGCCGCGCCGCACGCGACCACGGCCGAGCCGCACGCTGCGAAGGTCGCTCAAGCCAGCCCCTCCGCGACGCCGGCCGCACCGGTGATCGTCGCTGCCCAGGCACTCACGCCAGCTGAGAGGTTCTCGCCTGAGATCCGCGCCGCGCGCGATCACGCCCAGCGCCGCATCCTGCGCGCGAGCGATGCGTTGATGCCCGACTTGCCGCAGCCCGGTACGGCACAACCTTCCGACCTGCCGGGAGTCGCGGTTGCGCTCGAGCAGCCGGTCGGAAGCGATGCGCTCGCGCACTTCCACGCGGCGCTCGAGCAGCTCGTGCACGCGGACGAGGCTGCGCTCACGAAGGTGAGGATCGCGGTGTACGGGGCGTCCGGCACGACGGCGGACATGTGGACCGCGTACGTGCGCGCGTACTTGCAGCGGCGCTTCGGCGATGGCGGTCCGGGCATCGTCGCGGCCGCGCCGCACGCGCGCTGGTACCACCACAACGAGATCAACGTGACCGGCAGCAGCGGCTGGGTCGCGGCCAATCCACAGCGCAAGCCGCTCGAAGACGCCAGCGCCTACGGCTTGATGTTGGTGTTGATGCGCGGCATCCCGACGTACGCGACCGCCGACCGCGAGGGCCCGGTGCTCAGCACGCTCACTCCTGCGCGCGGGCGCGAACGCGACCTGCGCGTCGCGCGTTACGAGGTTTGGTCGCGCACTCATCCGCACGGCGGCTCGTTCACGGTCGCGATCGATGGTGCGTTCGGCGCGACGATCAACACGCAATCCAAAGCGCCCGCCGCGAGGTACGACGCGTTCGAGGTCCCGCCCGGACCGCACACGCTTTCGATCGAGCTCAAGAGCAAGCGCGAGGTGCAGCTCTTCGGCGTGCTCGCCGAGTCCGACCAGCGCGGCATCGTGCTCGACAACCTCGGCTTCATCGGAGCGCGCAGCAGCGCGCTGGTGCAGAACGACGAGGCGGTATGGAGCGAGCAGATGCGCCGCCGCCGCTACGACCTGTACTTGATCTCGTACGGCACCAATGAAGGCTTCGACGATCGCACCCAGCCGATCGATGCCGCGCGCTTCGAAGCCGACTTCAGCGCGATGCTCGCGCGCTTCGAGCGCGCCGCGCCCGAAGCGTCGTGCATTGTCATGCTGCCGGGCTTGCACGACGCGGTGCCCGAAGGCGCGCTCTCTCCCGCGCCGCGGATCGCGACCATTCGGCCGATCATGACTCGCCTCGCCTTTGCCAGCGGATGTGCGACTTGGGATGCCGCGCTGCTCGAAGGGCCGCCCGACGGCATGCGCGCGTGGGTGCAAGCGGGCCTGGCGCGCGAGGACTACGTTCACCTCACCGCGCGCGGGC
The DNA here is from genome assembly GCA_043752225.1 of Sandaracinaceae bacterium. Classification (GTDB taxonomy): domain Bacteria; phylum Myxococcota_A; class Polyangia; order Polyangiales; family JAFGIB01; genus JAYUYY01. Next base: position 4,889 of record JAYUYY010000264.1, read on the forward strand.
ACGCCCGCTATGGCATGGCGATCGGCGATGCGCTGATGCAGGCCTGGGACCAGGCGCACGGAACGCAGCACGCGGGCCCGTGAGGCTCAATCGAGAAAACAATCGAGCACGCGCTGGTCGCGTAGCTGAGCGCGCTGAGCATCGGGCGAAGTGCTCGGACACAGCGTGAGCCAGCGCTGCACGATCGCGTCGAGCTCGGCCGGTGCCGACTCGAGCTCGATCTGCACGTAGTTGCGCTTGGCCTCGAGCACGCGAAATGGCGCGAGCTTGCGCAGGTCCCCGAGATTCTTGCGAAGCACTGCGCTGCCTACGCCGCCGGTCTGCAACAGCTGCAGCACGTCGAGCGCGTCGTGCGTGCGAAACACGCCGAGCACGGCGGGCGTTGCGCCGTGACCGCGCTCGATCAGCACGACCGACAGCTTGAGCGGCGCGAGCTTCTCGGCCAGCGCGGCGCGCAGCTCGCGTTGCTTGCGCTTGGGCACGCGCACCGCGAGGTACTCGGACTTCGCGTCGTCCGAAGAGAGTCGTAAGAGCTCGAGGTCCTCGCCCGCGATCGCGAGGATCGAATCGATCGCCCGCGCGTAGCCGCGCTGCGCACGCGCTGCTTTGACGCGCGCGGCGATCACCTCGGGCGGCGTGACGGCGACGACCGGCTCGGGCTCGTCGTCGCTCGCTTGCTCTGCTTGCTCATGCTCGTGCGCGGCGCGCTGCGCCGCGTTCCAGGCCAGCGCGAGCGCCGGCAGCGTTTGCAGCGGCAGGCGAAGCATGGCTTGCAGCTCGGCGTCCTCGGTCTCGCCCGCGCTCGTCATCGCGCTCTTGAGCGCGATGCGCAGCCCCATCAGCTGGTCGGCCTCTTGGGTGAGCCCTACCCGCTCGAGCTCGTCGGCCGCATCGGCGAGCGCGCCGCGCAACAAGAGCGCCGCGTTGCTCGCGACTCCCGCCGACGCAAAGCGCGCGCGGAGCTGCGCGTCGAGGGCGGTGTCTTCCTGCGTGATGCGCAGCGCAGCGACATCCAGCTCGCTGAGCACGCTGACCGGTCCATCGAGCAAGCGTGCGCGCAGCGGCTCGTTGCTCGCGTCGCGCGAGATCGACGCGTTGATCATCGCCAGCTCGTTCTCGATCCGCTTTGCGATCGTCGCGCGTAGGTCCTGCGCGTCGGTCAGCGCGGCGCGACCGGGTACGAAGCCCTCACAGCTCTGCACGCAGCCGAGCCAGGTGCCTTCGGCGACCGCGGTCCAGGTCGTCGCTTTGTCATCCGGGCGGTGCGCGCCGCGGATCAGCACGACCACGCGCGAGCCATCGCCGCTCGGCGCGACCGCGAACAACGCTTCGCGCGCACCGCCGAGCAGCAGCGCGGCGCGCTCGTTCGGCATCCATTGTCCGAGCAGCGGCTTGGCAAACCCGAGCTCGTCGAGCGCTGCCGCGTCGAGCCGGCCGACCAGCACCGCGTTGCCGGGAAGCCACGGCAAGAGGCTCGCGATCGCGTTGGCGTCGTGTGCCGCGGCACCTACCTCAGTGCCGGGCTTGGTCGGCTCAGTCGCAGGGGGTGCAGCGTTGTGCGCGCAAGCCATGAGCACGAGCGCTGCCAGCGGCCCGACGACCTGCAGGTTCGGTTTACCCATCGCGCCGCAGGTTACACATCGCGCGCAGCGAT
>JAYUYY010000265.1:0-6534 GCA_043752225.1 Sandaracinaceae bacterium
GAGGCTGATGCGCTTGGCTTCCGGATCCACTTCGAGGATCTGGCAGTCCACGACCTGGCCGACTTCCACGACCTTCGACGGATGCTTGGGCTTGCCCCAAGCCATCTCGCTGATGTGCACGAGGCCTTCGACGCCCTGCTCGATTTCGACGAACGCGCCATAATCGGTGAGCGAAACGACCTTGCCTGTGATCTTGGTGCCGACCGGGTAGCGCTTCGAGGCTTGCTCCCACGGGTCGTCTTGGGTCTGCTTGAGGCCGAGCGAGACGCGCTCGGTCTCGGCGTTGTAGCGGAGCACCTTCACGGTGACTTCGTCGCCGAGCTTGAACACTTCGCTCGGGTGGCTGACGCGGCCCCAGCTCATGTCCGTGATGTGCAAGAGACCATCGATACCGCCGAGGTCGACGAACGCGCCGTACTCGGTGATGTTCTTGATCGAGCCCGTGACGACCATGCCCTCTTCGAGGCGCTGGAGCGTTTGGGCCTTGAGCTCATTGCGCTCGCGCTCGAGGAGCACGCGCCGCGAAAGCACGATGTTGCCGCGCTTCTTGTTGAACTTGATGACCTTGAACTCGAAGGTCTGGCCGATCAGCTTGTCGAGGTTGCGCACGGGGCGCAGGTCGACTTGCGAGCCCGGCAGGAATGCTTTGACGCCGCCGCGGATGGAGACCTGAAGGCCGCCCTTCACGCGTGCGGTGATGGTGCCTTCGATCAGCTCATCGCGTTCGCATGCGGCGCTGATCTCGTCCCATACCTTGAGCTTGTCGGCCTTCTCTTTGGAAAGCGCGACCAAACCTTGGTCATTCTCTTTGGCCTCTACGAGCACATCCACGACATCGCCAACGGCAACAGTGATTTTGCCTGACGTGTCGATGAACTCGTTCGCGGGGATGACGCCTTCGGATTTGTAACCGATGTCGACGATCACCGAGTCGCGATTGACCTTGATGACAGTGCCCTGAACGATCTCGCCCTCTTTGAGCGAGTCGGCTTGCTGCATGGAGGCCTCGAACAGGCTGGCGAATGATTCGCTCGCTGCGTTCCTGTCGGGTGTGGCCTGTTGTGTGTTCATGTTTGAGGGAAACCCTTTCCATCCGAGCCAGTACGGCTCAAGCCAAGCAGCGCTCATGCGCGAAAGGCTCTGTATTCTCCGCGCGAGACCCGCGTGGACCTCAATCAACTTTCGTCGGGGATGCTCACCCGTACGAATGAAGAGCGACCTGTTTAGCCGCCAAGCCGATTGGGCGGGGCAAACTAACAGTCGACTTTTTGACTGTCAACCCGCGGAACCCTTTGAAATACGGCCTTTTTCTCTCTCAGGGCCAACACCAAGTACGCATGCAAGAGCGACCCGGAGGGGAGCATCCGGCGCGACAGCGCTATCCCGCAACGCGATGAGCGATATCAACCACTCGCTGCACGACCTCGTCGATGCCGAGCTCGGTCGAGTCGACGATCGTGCTGCCATCGGCGGGGCGTAGCGGAGCCACCGCGCGGCCGGAATCCTGAGCATCGCGTGCGCTGACCTCGGCCAAAGTCGTCGCGAAATCAACCGCGACACCGCGGCTCGCGAGGTCGGTCACGCGCCGTCGTGCGCGGGCTTCTGGGGTCGCGGTGAGAAAGATCTTGGTCTCGGCGTTCGGGAACACGACCGTGCCGATGTCGCGGCCTTCGAGCACCACGCCGCCGTTGCTGCCCAGACTGCGCTGCAGATCGAGCAAAGCGTCCCGCACCTCCGAATGCCGCGAGACGTCGCTCGCACCCATGGAGATGTCGGGGGTGCGGATGTCGCCGCTTCGATCGCGGCCGTCGATGTACAGGAGCGCCGAGCCGTCTTCTGCCCGGCGCAGCTCGAGCGAGAGGCTCGCGGTCAGGTTGCCGAGCGCGGGCGCGTCATCGAACGAGATACCGAGCTCGCGCGCGCGCAGCGCGACGCCGCGATACAGCGCGCCGGTGTCGACGAGCACGTAGCCCAGGCGCTTTGCGACCTCGCGCGCGATCGTGCTCTTGCCCGCTCCAGCCGGGCCGTCGATCGCGACCACGATTCGCCGCTCTGCTTTGCTTTGATCCGTCACTGCGCCGTTTCCATCCTCAGGCGGGCTCGCTGGTTATGTCTGCGCCCAGTTTCGTGAGCACGCCTAGCAGGCCCGGCCACTCCTCGTCTAGGTCGGGCATCTGCTCGAGCACGCTGGTGCCGGGTGTGAGCAGCGCAAGCATCAGCGCGAGCAGGCTGAGCTCGGGCGCGCCCTGAGCATCGATCTCGAGCTCGGCTGCGCGCAGCGCGGAGCCCGCTGAGCCGGCGGGCGGGAGGTGCAGCGTGTCGGCGTCCGCGCGCGCGGCGACCCCGAAGACGCCGAGCATGCGCGCCAGCTGCTCGAACGGCGCGGGCTGCAACGCGCTGAACAGCGCGGGGTCGTGGAGCGTTGCGCCGCGCGACGTGCGCAAGCCCGCGATCACCAGCGCGCTCTGCGCACCGCCTGCGCGCACCGCGAGCTCGCCGCCGATCGGTCCGCCGCGCAAGCGCGCGCTTTCGATCGCGATCCGCGCGATCGGCTCATTGGCCGAGAGATCGCCGCGCGCCATCGCCGAGAAGCGCGCACCGAACAGGCGCAGCGCGTCGAGCACGCCGGTGCGGGTCGGATTGAAGCCGACGCGATCGATCGCGACCTGGCTGCCCTCGAGCGCGCTGGCGAGCGCGCTGACTACGCTCGCGATCTGGAGATCGCCCGGCAGCTTCACGTCGCCGAGCGCGGTGAGCTCGCCGCTCCACTCGCTCGGATCGAAGCCGGCCATCGAGCCGAAGCGGCGCACCGGCGCGCCCATCGCGGTCATCCAGCGCTCGGTGTGGTCCGCGCTCAATAGCGGCTCCGCGACTGCGCTCGCGCCTGACGTAAACAGGCCAGAGAGCAAGATCGCCGTCTTCGCGTCGGCGTCGGGCTCGCGCAGCACCCATTCGATCGCGGCGAGCGTCTCGCCTTCGACCAGCGGCGCCACCGCGATGCTCGCGCGCGGCGGAATGCGGCCCGCGCTGCCTTGCGCTACGTGCGTGCTGTGGACGACCCCTTCCGCCACCATCGCGCCGCGCGCGCGCAGCGCTTCGACGATTTGATTGCGGGTGCTCTTGCCGCGCGCCGCATCGACCAAGACGCGGGTGCCGAAGCTCTGGCCGCTCAGCAAGCCGACCGCGATCGCGAGCGCGGTGGGGCTCGAGCCCGCGTCGAGCGCTCCAGCCGGCGCGCGCAGCGAGCGCAGGCCCGCGCCGCGCACGACCGTGCTCGCGTCGCCGACCTCGATCTCCACGCCAAGACCGCGCAGCACCTCGAGCGTGCTGCGGATCGCGCCGCCGCTCAGCGCGCCTTCGATCCGGGTCTCACCGTTTGCGATCGCGCTGAGCGCGAGCGCGCGCTGGGCCACCTGGGGATCGCTCGGCAACGCGAGCGCACCGCGTAGCGCGCGTCCGCCCTCGATGCGCACCCGACAGCGGCTTGGCGTCACTTGGCGCACGCGGGCTGATCGGCGAACAGATCCCGCAAGCGATCGCGGAAGACCGCGACATCGTCGTGCGATGCCTGGAGCTTCACGCTCAGGATTTCTGCGTTCGTCTGAACCTCTGCATTGCCGAGCACGCCGGGCAAACCGGCCAGGCGCGCCAGCAGATTCACTTGGCCCAGGCGCGAGCGAACCTTGTCGGCCGCTTGCGAGGCCAAAGCGGCGCTTGGCCGGAGCACACGGCCTTCGAGGCCGACGCCCTCCCCGCTCATACGCGCGATGAAAACGACCAAGCCGCTGAGTAAGTCCTTCGGCAATCCGACCGAACCGAGCGCTCGGTTTGCGCCGTGCGCGATGCGTTCGTCGGGCACGGCGATCAGAATCGCAGTGCTGCTGTCGATCTCTTCGCGCGCTCCGCTGCGCACGATCAGCTCGCCGTCTCGCAGCAGCTTTGCGAGCTTGCCGTCCGCCAGCGCGAGCGCTTCTTGCACGCTCGGTGCGTCGCCGAGCACCAGCAGCGTCTCGCCCACCCGTGCGGCCATCACCGCCGCATTGCCGAGCACGCGAAAGCGCCCCTGTGTTTGTGGCGTGACTGGCAGCTTCTCGGCTCCGCTCAGCGTGGTCGCGAGGTCGACCGCGCTCGCAGCGTCTTGCTCGATGAACGAGCCTTTCGCGACCAGCAGGTTACGCCTGCGAGTGATGCCATTTTCTGCGCGGGTCCACTGCGCGGCGAGCACCTTCGCGGTGCGCTCGAAGATCAAGCTCTCTTGCTCGGGGCTCAAGCAATACGCGCTGCGCGTCCATTCGCGCATGAACGCCGCGTGCGGCGACGCGCGCACCGCGCCGACGACGACGAGCAACAGCGAGCTCGCGTCATCGGGCACGACCGCCCACGGATCGTCGGGTACCGGTGGCAGCGGTGCGGGCTTGGCGGCGACCGGAGTCGTGCTCTGCGGCGCCGGGCTCGAGCCACCGCATGCGATCAGACCGAGCGTCAAGCCGACGAGCAGGAAGGGTTTAAAGGCGTATCTCACGGGCGAAGCAGAGAACACGCGACGCATCTTCGCAAGGGGTTTGCCCCCCGCGGATTATCGCGGCGGCAGCAGTTGCTTGAGGCGAGAGAGCGCGATCAGCGCTTCGACCGGCGTCATGTGGTCGAGATCGAGCGCGCGCAGCGTGCGCAGCGCTTCGGGATCCTCGCTCGGCGCAGCGCGCGTGAACATGTCGAGCTGCGGGCTGTCGGCCTGCGCGCGTCGCGCACGCATCGAGGCCGGCGCACCCGAAGGCAACGCGCCGCTCGCTTCCAGCTCATCGAGCATCGTGCGCGCGCGCGCGAGCACGATCTCGGGGATGCCCGCGAGCCGTGCGACCGCGACGCCGTAGCTGCGGTTGGCGCTGCCCGGGATCAAGCGATGCAAGAACACGACCTCCGCGCCGTGCTCGCCGGTCGTCTCGCGCGCGGCGACGTTGAAGTTCGCAACGCCGCTGCGCGTACGCGCGAGCTCGCACAGCTCGTGATAATGCGTCGCGAACATCGCGCGGCAGCCAAGCACGTCGTGCAAGTGCTCCGCGACCGCCCACGCGATCGCCAGGCCGTCGTAGGTGCTGGTGCCGCGGCCGATTTCGTCGAGGATCACGAGCGAGCGCCGGGTCGCGCCGCGCAGCATGGTCGCGGTCTCGCGCATCTCGACCATGAACGTGCTGTGACCTTCGGCGACGTTGTCGCTCGCGCCGACGCGCGTGTAGATGCGTTCGATGACGCCGATCCGCGCGCGCTTAGCCGGCACGAACGATCCGGCCTGCGCCAGGATCACGCACAGCGCGGCCTGGCGCATCGCGGTCGACTTGCCCGCCATGTTAGGCCCGGTGATCACCATCAAGCGCGCTTCTTCCGGATCGAGCGTGATGTCGTTGGGGACGAAGCGGCCCTTCTCGACCGCTTGCTCCACGATCGGGTGGCGGCTCTCGATCAGCTCCAGCCGCGAGCCGGAATCGATCTCGGGCCGCGTGTAATCGTGACGCTGTGCAAGCTCGGCGAGCGCTGCGTGAACGTCGAGGTCGGCGAGCGCGTGCCCGAGCCGTCGCAAGCGCGCCGCGCTCTTGCCGATCTCTTTGCGCAGCGTCTCGAAGATCTCGCCCTCGAGCGCGCGCAGCCGCTCGTCGGCGTTCAAGATCTTGGCTTGCAGGCCTTCGAGCTCTTCGGTCGTAAAGCGCTCGCCACCGGCGACGGTTTGCTTGCGCCGATAGTCCGGCGGCACCTTCTCGAGCCGCGTCTTGCTGATCTCGATGTAGTAGCCGAAGACCTTCGTGAACCGCACCTTGAGCGACGGGATCTTGGTGCGCTCGCGCTCGCGCTGCTCAAGCTCGAGGATCACGTCTTTGCTGTTGTTTGAGAGCGTGCGCAGCTCGTCGACGCGCGGATCGAAGCCGTCGCGCACGATCCCGCCCTGCGTTCCCACCGCGGGCAGCTCCTCGCCCAGCACGGTCAGGAGCCGCTCGGCGAGCTCGTCGCACGTGTCGTCGGGCGCGAGGCTGCGAGTCGACTCGTCGGTGCGCAGGTTCGATGCGAGCACGCGCATCTTCAAACGCAGCGCCGCTCGCAAGCTCTGCGCGATCGCGCCGAGGTCGCGAGGCGTCGCGACGCCCAAGAGCGCGCGCGTCGAGAGCCGCTCGAGATCCGAAATCTGAGCGAGCTCTTCGCGCAGCGCCGCCCGCAAGAGCGAGTCGTCGAACAGCAGCTCGACCGTGTCATGGCGCCGCCGAATCGCTGCGACGTCCGTGAGCGGCGATAGCAACCTGCGCCGCAGCAAGCGCGCGCCCATCGAGGTCTTGCTCGCGTCGCACAGATGCAGGAGCGATCCGCGGCGCTCTCCGGCGAGCGTCGTCACCAGCTCGAGGTTGCGCACGGCGGTCTCGTCGAGCAGCAGCTGGTCGGTCGTCTCGTAGCGCTCGATGCGCGCGACATCGAGCTGCGCGGTCGGCTGCGAGCGCTGCGCGTAGAGCAACGCGCTGGCGGCGGCGCGCAGCACGTGCGGCGCGAAATCGC
>JAYUYY010000266.1:0-6531 GCA_043752225.1 Sandaracinaceae bacterium
GCGGCGCATTCACTTCCGCGCCGGCTTCGATCGGCGCGGACGGCTCGTGCGCCGGCTCCGGTGCAGGCGGTGCCAGCACCGGAGCTTTGAGCCCGCGCAGCGTGCCGTTTTCGCGCAGCGGCTTCCAGCGCCGGCCCTTGCGCGCGCGCGCGCCTTCCATGCCTTCGGCCGATTCAGTCTGCTTGTCGGACGCTTTGCCAGCCGCGGATCCGTCCGCGACATCGTGAGGCTCGAAGTCCCAGGTCTTGCTCGGCCTAGCTTCGCGAGTCGGCGCATGCGCGGCTTGCGCGTTGGCGCCAGACGCATTCCGAAATCGACCGGGCGGCTCCGTCATGCCGGTGCCACGACCGGGAACCATGTCCGTGTCGGCATCCGCGGCTTCATGCGCGTCGTTGCCGGGAGGAATCACCGTCGGCTGATCATGAGTGGCCTCGGGTGTCAGGCGGCTGAGCGGCACCAAAGAAGGTTGATGGCCATCCGCATCCGGTCGCTCGCTCGCAGCACGCGCGGCGGCTTCGACCGGCAACGGCAACGGCACGAGGCCGGTCTGCAGATCGCCGATGCCGCTTACGACATCGCTGCGTCGCGAAGGCCGCGCGCTCGGCACGGCGTTCGGATCGGGCTGCACGACGAGCCCTTCGAAGTACAGCTTCGAGACCGCGCTCAGCGTCTCGAGGTCGTCTTGATCGCAGCGATCGACGACATCGATCAGCGTCCGCTTGCCATCGAACTGGCGCAGGATGGCGTTGATCTCATCGGGGATCTCCGCCAGCCGCGCGAGCAGCTCTTCTGCGTTCACTTCGAACACGGTGTCGAGCTGCGGCAGCTGTTCTGCCATCCGGCCCCATTCGTCGAGCCGGCGCATGCCTTCCATCAGCACGCCTTGGGTCGAGGTCGACACCACCGCTTCGCGCCGCACGTCCTGGAAATCGAGCTCGAAGCTGCCTTCGCTCCACACCAGCGCTCGATAGATAGCGCGCTCACCGCGCAACGTGCCGAGCTCGGCATCCACGATCGAGCCATCGCGAAAGTAAATCGCCGCGGTCTGCGTGTCCGTCCGCAAGTGCAGCACGCCGGACTTCTTGCCGTTGTCGATCGTCTGCAAGAGATCGACGATGCCCATGTCCGCGAGCGAACCGGTGAAGCGAGTCTTACCGGTCGCGTTGCGCTCTTCGAGTCCGCGGCGCTGCCTGCGCTGCAACACCAAGTTAACTCGCGCGATGATCTCTTTGATGTAGATCGGCTTGGTGAGGTAGTCCTCGACGCCCTGCTCGAGGCCACGCACCTTGCTCTCGACCGTGAGATCGCTCGACAAGAACATGAACGGTATGTCGGCCCATTCGGCCGATGCGCGGATCTTCTGCGCGAGCTCGAAGCCGTCGGTGCCCGGCAAGCGCGTGTCCGAAAGGATCAGATCCGGCTTGCTGAGCTCGAGCATCTCGAGCGCGCTCTTGGCGTCGGCGCAGGCTGCGACGCTGTACCCGGCCTTGCGCAGGCTCACCTCGAGCACGCGCAGGCTCCGCAGGTCGGCATCGACGAGAAGGAGGTTTTGCCTAGCCACGGTGTTCTACGGATGGGCCACGCGCGGCGACCCGAGGGAAGCGATTTGAGCAGCCGTCATTCGGCTGAGCCAAGTCCACGTTAAATGCTGAGGTGTCGCAGGCCTCGCTGTCTACGAAAGTCGCGCATCGCCCCTTTCAACGCGCACACCTCGACCCAGCTCGAACGGCTCGCCTCGCGCACGCCCGAGCTCCGTGGACAGCGCGAGCGCTTGTCCCCAAGTGTGGGTGCTTGACCCCCAAACCCGCGCTCGCCTATCGTGCAACCGCTGCAAATGCGGAATTTTTCCGCGGTTTTGCCGTTTTATTTGCAGCTCTATTGGTGGTTCCGCTGCGACTCTGCCGGTAGGCAAGCAACGTGACTGCAAGCAAAAGGTGAGGGCATGCGCGCACAAGCAAAAGCGATCGGGTTCTTGGTCCTCGGCGGACTCTTGACGGTGCCGGCGCTCACCGCTTGCGACAGCGCGGGCGGCGACGTGCAGATCCTCGACGTGAGCCCGCGCGTGGGCGCCACGCAGGGCGATCAGTCGGTCCGCATCATCGGCAGGAACTTCCGCCCGGACATCGGCTACACGGTCTACTTCGGCACGCGCAAGACGAGCGCGGTCACGATCCGTGATCCCGAGACGCTCGAAGTGCTGACGCCGACCGGCGTTGCGCCGGGCTCGGTCGACATCCTGATCCGCACCGACGACGGCGCGGCGTTCAAGATCACGCAGGCCTTCAAGTTCGAAGAGATGGGCGGCAGCGTGATCGGCGGTCTCGGCGAAGGCGCCGGCGCAGGCCCGAAGGGTGAGAAGAAGGGCAACCTCGCGTACTGATGTTTGAAGGCACGCTCAAGCGCGTGCCGGGTTGCACGTCTCCAGCAAGCCAGTCGACCTCAAAGGCGGCTGGCTTTTGCTTGTGAGCCTGAGCGTGAGCGGCGCAGAATCCCTCGGTGCCCGCATTCGTGCATGAAACAGCCGTCGTCGATGACGACGTAACGCTCGGCGAGGGGACGAAGGTCTGGCACTTCGTGCATGTGAGCCGCGGCGCTCGAGTCGGCCGCAACTGCGTGCTCGGGCAGAATGTCTTCGTAGGCAGCGGCGTGAGCCTCGGCGACGGCGTGAAGGCTCAGAACAACGTTTCGATCTACGAAGGCGTAGAAATCGAAGCCGACGTCTTCTTGGGACCGAGCTGCGTGTTCACCAACGTGCTGCAGCCGCGCGCGTTCATCGAACGCAAGCACGAGTTTCGGCGGACGCGCGTCGGCACCGGCGCGAGCGTGGGCGCAAACGCGACGATTCTCTGCGGCCATGATCTCGGCGCGTACTGTTTGATTGGCGCAGGCAGCGTCGTGCTCGATGCGGTGCGCGATTACGAGGTGGTCGTCGGCAACCCCGCGCGCCACCTCGGTTGGGTGTGCAAGTGCGGCATGCGTTTGCCGAGCGGCGCAGGCGAGCTCGCGTGCGCGACATGCAGCGCGCGCTACTCCGTTTCAGAGAGCGCCTGCCAACCGCTGGCCTGAGCGCGTTCGCGCTTCAGCCGCAGTCAGGCCCACGCTCACGCGAGCAAGCTCTTGAGCCGTGCCGCCCGTCGCGCAGCGCGCTGCATCAATGGCTGGGCTTCGGTATCGGGGACGCGCAGGCGCAGCGCCAGCTGGATCAGCAGCTCGCGTTCGTCCGCGGTCTGCTGGCCATCCACGTAGGTGAGCAAGACCGCGTGCTGAAGCAACAACCGCCGATCATCCGCCGAGAGATCGGACAGCGGAATGTCCTGCAGCGTTCGCGGCGTTCGCGCGTACTCGCGCAGCGCACCCGCGCCGACCGGATCGACATCGAACGCTGCGAGCAAAGCCTCGATGACCTGCGCTTCGTGCTTGTGCAGCCTGCCGTCGGCCCACGCGATGGCCACCAACGATTTCACCATCGCGACTACGTATAACTGCGGCTGCATATACGTGGCCAAAACTCCCCCGCGAAAGCGAGCATCACTCTATCGAGTGACAGAAACCGGGCAAGGGGGGCTTTCGCGGTTGAAGTCTCGTCCTTAGAGTCAGCGGCGATGGCCGTCGCGTCCGCTGTTGCGCGCTACACCGCGCCCTTTGCGCCTGAGGGCGTTACCCCAATCGATGCCGAGATGGCCGCGCGCGTGTTGCGCGTTGCGCTCGAGCACGGCGGCGACTACGCCGACCTGTTCTTCGAATACAACGTCTCGGGCAGCTACTCGCTCGAAGACCAGATCCTGCGCTCTGCCGGTCGCTCGGTCTCGATGGGCCTGGGCGTGCGCGTGATGAAAGGCGATGCCACCGGCTACGCCTACGTGCAGGAGCTGACTCCCGAGACCATGGCTCGCGCTGCGCGAACCGCGGCGCAGATCGCTTCGGGCAGCCAGCAGCATGCGCCCGTCGCGGTGCAAGGCCGCGAGCTGCCGATGCGCTACGCGGTTGCGACGCCGTCGCTCGAAGCCTCCGGCGAGGAGAAGCGCGCGCTGCTCGTGCGCGCGGACATCGCGGCGCGTGCGGCCGATCCGCGCATCGTGCGCGTCGAGGCCTCGCTGGCCGAAGAGCTGCGCGAGATCTTGATCGCGACCAGCGACGGCAAGCTGGTGCACGACCGACAGCCGCTGGTGCGCTTCAGCGTGCGCGCGATCGCCGAGCAGAACGGCAAACGCCAAACCGGAAGCTCCGGCGGCGGCGGGCGGCTTGGCCTCGAGTACTTCGACGAAAAGACGCCCGAAGAGCATGCCGAGCGCGCGGTGCGCCACGCGATCTCGATGCTTGACGCGCGTGAATCGCCCGCCGGTGAGCTGCCGGTGGTGCTCGCGCCGGGCGAGAGCGGAATCCTGCTGCACGAAGCAGTCGGTCACGGCCTCGAAGCCGACTTCAACCGCAAGGGCACGAGCAATTACACCGGCCAAATCGGTCAGCGCGTCGCGAGCGAGCTCTGCACGGTCGTCGACAACGCAACGCTGCATGCCGGTCGCGGCAGCATCAACGTCGACGATGAAGGCAACGAGCCGAACGTCTCGACGCTGATCGAGGGCGGCGTGCTCACGGGCTACATGCACGATCGCCATTCAGCCGTTCACTTTGGCAAGCCCGCGTCCGGCAACGGTCGGCGCGAAAGCTTTCAATCGCATCCGATGCCGCGCATGACCAACACGTTGCTGCTCGCAGGTCCACACGACCCCGAGGAGATCGTGAGGAGCGTCGAGCGCGGCATCTACGCCTGCAAGTTCGGCGGCGGCCAGGTCGACATCGGCAACGGCGACTTCGTGTTCGCGCTCACCGAGAGCTACCTGATCGAGAACGGCAAGATCACCGCGCCGCTCAAGGGCGTAAACCTGATCGGCAACGGCCCCGAGGTCATGCGCCGCGTGTCGATGCTCGGTCACGATCTCGGTGTGTCCGACGGCATTTGGGTTTGCGGCAAAGACGGTCAGTCGGTGCCGGTCGGCGTCGGTTGTCCCACCATCAAGATCGAAGCGATGACGGTCGGCGGCACGCAAGTCGGCTGAATCGCGCGCAGATCGTCGGCCCAGCGGCCGCACACCAACGAGGCAATCGCTCGCATGCGTTACGACATCGACGGGCTCATCGATCTCGGCCAAAAAGTAGTCGACGCGGCGCTGGCGAAAGGCGCGACGGTCGCGGAGGCAGTCGTCGGCGAAGGCGCGCATTTGAGCGCCAAAGTGCGGCTCGGCGAGCCCGAGCTGGTCGAGGAAGCGGGCAGCAAGTCGCTCGGCCTGCGCGTGATGCGCGGACAGCAGGTCGCCGTGACCTTCACCAGCGACCTCACGCCAGCGGGCCTGGCGCGCGTCGTGGAGGACGCGCTCGAGCTCGCGGCGCTCTCCCAACCCGACGCGTGGGCAGGGCCGCCCGACGCTTCGTTGCTCTCGAGAGTGGAGCAGCACGTCGACCTCGATCTGTTCGACGAGCGCGTCGACGCGATCGACGCTGCAGCGGCGCTCGAGATGGCCAAGCGCGCCGAACGCGCAGCGTTGCAGAGCGATTCACGTCTCAAGAACAGCGAAGGCGCGACGGTCGCCCGTCAATCCGGCGCGAGTGCGCTCGTGACCAGCGGCGGCTTTCGCGCCGGCACCGCAGGCACGTACGTCTCGCTAGTCGTGAGCCCCGTCGCCGAAGACGTCGGCGGCAAGCGTCGCACCGGCTATCACTGGAGCGCGCGCAGACACTTCGCTGAGCTCGATGATGCCGAAGCGGTCGGGCTCGAAGCCGCGCGTCGCACGCTCGCCAAGCTCGGCTCGCGCAAGCTCGAGACTCAGGAGCTTCCGGTGGTGTTCGATCCCGACGCTGCGCGCTCGATCGTCGGAATGCTCGGCGGCTGCATTTCGGGCGGCTCGGTGTGGCGTCGTTCGACGTACCTCGCCGAGCGCGAAGGCACCCGCGTCGCGAGCGACCTCGTCACCGTGATCGATGATCCGCTGATGCCGCGCGCGCCCGGCTCGCGTCCGTTCGACGGCGAAGGCTTGCTCTCGCGCCGCAACGTGCTCGTCGAAGGCGGCGTGCTCAAGCAGCTGCTGCTCGACACCTACAGCGCGCGCAAGCTCAACCGGCAGAGCACGGCCAGCGCATCGCGCGGCGGCAGCGGCGGGGTCGGAGCGGGCAGCAGCAACCTCTACTTGGCCCCCGGCACGCTCTCGAACGAGGCGCTGCTCAAGAGCACTCCGCGCGCGCTCTACGTCACCGACATGATGGGCTACGGCTTCAACCCCGTGACCGGCGACTTCAGCCGCGGCGCAGCGGGCTTCTTGATCGAGAACGGCGAGCGCGTCTATCCGGTAAGCGAAGTGACCGTCTCGCTCAACCTCGACGATCTGCTGCAGCGCATCGACGCGCTCTCCTCGGAGCTCGATCACCGCACGTCAGTCGCCGCCCCGATGCTCCGTGTCTCCGCGATGATGGTCGCGGGCAGCTAAGCGTTTCCGTTCAGAAGCGCGCAGGAGCGGCTTACGTCCTCGGAAAAATCCT
>JAYUYY010000267.1:0-2491 GCA_043752225.1 Sandaracinaceae bacterium
TCCGACGACGTCCGGGACGCGCGCTTCGGTGACAGGCGCCGTGACCAAAGCAACAGGGCCGGCGTGCAACAGGCCGCGCTCCATCAAGAGATACACCACGAGCACGCTCGCCGCGGTCGACAGCAGCGTCGCGATCACAATGATGGCCCCAGCGCCCATGCGGCGCTGTCCCGGCACGTAGTCGATATCGCTCATGGCGGTACGCTACCAAAGCGAGGGCCCGCACCAACCCCCAAGCATGGGTCGTTGCGCTCGCCACGAAACAGCATGAAACGGCGCAGGAAACGGCCTGCGTGGTAGATCGTCTTGATGCACGACGAGCGCACCATTCTGGTCGACCTCGCGGTCGTGCTCTGCGTCGCGGGCATCACGTCGGTGCTGTTCCGACGTCTCAAACAGCCGGTCGTGCTCGGGTACCTGCTCGCAGGCTTGATCGTGGGCCCGTACGTCCCGATCCCGCTGGTCGCGGACAGTGTGCGCATTCACGCGCTGTCCGAGCTCGGCGTCACGCTCGTCATGTTTGCGGTCGGCCTTGAGCTGAGCGTGCGTCGGCTCTTGCGCGTGGTGCCCGCCGCAGGCCTCACCGGCGTCATCCAGATCAGCACGATGATCGGGCTCGGCTACGGCGTCGCGCAGCTACTGGGTTGGTCGGTCAAGGAGAGCCTCTTCACCGGCGCGATGATCGCGATCTCGAGCACGATGATCGTCGCCAAGGTGTTCGCCGAGCAGCGCATCGACCGCACGCTCACCGAGGTCGTCTTCGGCGTGCTCGTGATTCAGGACCTTGCGGCGGTGCTGCTGCTCGCGATGCTGACCGCGATCGTGACTCAGTCGGGCGACTCGGGCGGAGTGCTCGCGATCACCGCCGCGCGCCTGCTGCTCTTCCTGCTCGTGATCGTGGGGATCGGCTTTGCGATCGTGCCGCGCGCGGTGCGAATGATCGCGCGGCAACGCAGCCCTGAGACGATGTTGGTCGCGAGCGTTGGCCTGTGCTTTGCGCTCGCGGTGCTGGCCGATCAGGTCGGCTTCTCGGTCGCGCTCGGCGCGTTCCTCGCCGGCTCGCTGGTCGCGGAGTCGGGCCGCGGCAAGCAGGTCGAAAACTTGATCGCTCCGCTGCGCGACATGTTCTCCGCCGTGTTCTTCGTCGCGGTCGGAATGAGCGTCGATCCTAAGCTGGTCGCCGAGCATTGGCCTGCGGTGATCGCGCTCGTGGTCGCGGTGCTCGTAGGTCAGGTCGTGAGCGTCTCGCTCGGCGCGTTCTTGAGCGGCAACGGCGTGCGCAACTCGATCAAAGCCGGCATGAGCCTCGCCCAGATCGGCGAGCTGTCGTTCGTGATCGCTGGGCTCGGTGTGCAGAGCGGCGCAGTGCGCGAGTTTCTCTATCCGATCGCGGTGTCGGTATGCGTGATCACGAGCTTCACCACGCCCTGGCTGGTGCGCTCGTCGCAGCCGCTCGCGGCGTTCATCGATCACCGCCTGCCCGAGTCGTTGCAAACGTTCGTTTCGCTCTACGGGGCATGGCTCGAGCAGCTCCGCAGCAATCGACGCAGCTCGATGGCGCCGCACGACCTCACGCGCCTCTCTCGCCTGCTCGCGCTCGACGGTGTCTTGTTCGCCGCGATCATCATCGGAACGTCCGTGAACCTGAATGCGATCGCGGCGCTCGCGCATGACCGCTACGGCCTGGAGCCGAATGTCGCGCGTTGGTCCGCGATCCTCGCTGCAGCGTCGCTGTGCTTGCCGTTCGCGCTCGGCATGGCGCGGATCGCTCGCACGCTCGGCACTCGGCTCGCGGTGCGCGCATTGCCCTCGAGCGCGACCGCACGTGGCGACGCACCGAAAGAGACGCTGATCGTGGCGTTCGAGATCGCTGCGCTGTTCTTAGTTGGCGCGCCAGTCGTCGCGATCACGCAACCCTTCGTGCCGCCCCTCTATGGCGTTGGGATCTTCTTCGTCGTGCTCGCGCTGCTAGCGTTCGCGCTGTGGCAACGCGCGAGCGATCTGCAGGAGCACGTTCAAGCCGGCGCGCAGTCGGTCGTCGATGCGCTCGCGCGTCAGAGCGGCGGCGATCTGCCGGCCGAGCACACCCCCTTGCTCGCGGGTCTTGGTCCGGTCACGCCGGTGTTGCTCGAGGCGCACAGCGAAGCGATCGGGCGCACGCTCGCGCAGGTCGATCTGCGCGCGCGATCGGGCGCGAGCGTGATCGCGATTCGACGCGGTGAAGCAGGCCTGGTGCAACCCACAGGCCGCGAAGAGCTGCAGATCGGCGACGTGCTCGCGCTCGCCGGCACGCACGAGGCGATCGACGCCGCCGTGGCAGTGCTCACCGCGCCCACCGTGCGCGACGTCGCCGACGACTAGCCGGCGTTTGAGCTAGTCGTCCGCCGGCAAGCCAAACGCGCGTAACTTGCGCTGGAGCGTGCGTCGATCGATGCCCAGCGCCGTGGCAGCTCGCGTAATGTTGCCGTCCATTTGACCGAGCACGCGCGTG
>JAYUYY010000268.1:0-6504 GCA_043752225.1 Sandaracinaceae bacterium
CGCGTTCACGGCCGCGCAGACCTCATACACAAAGGTCTTCGGCAAGTCGCTGATCACCGCGAGCCCTCCGGCCATGTCGCCGTAGAGCGTGCAGTAGCCGACCGCGATCTCGCTCTTGTTGCCGGTCGCGAGCAGTAGATGGCCGAGGCGATTCGAGATCGCCATCAGCGTGTTGCCGCGGATGCGCGCTTGGATGTTCTCGAAGGTGGTGTCGCGCGCCGGTGCCGGGCCGAGCGCGCTGAGCTCGGGCTCGAGCTCTCCGATGTAGCGCGCGAAGATCGGGTCGATGTCGATCACGCGATAGCCGATGCCGAGCGCCGCGGCGAGCGCGGCTGCGTCGGCAAGGCTGCCCTCGGACGAATAGCGCGTCGGCATCGCGACGCCGAGCACGTTCTCGGGGCCGAGCGCTGCGGCCGCGATTGCCGCGACCAACGAGCTGTCGATGCCGCCCGAGAGGCCGAGCACCGCGCGCGTGAAGCCGCACTTGCGCGCGTAGTCGCGCGTGCCGAGCACCAGCGCGTCGAACGCAGCCGTCGCATCACTGATGCTTGCAGGCGCTGCAGCAGGAGCTGTGAGCGACGCGACCTGCACGTCCTCCACGAAGCTCGCGCAATGCGCCGTGCGCGCGCCGGAGGGCAAGAAGATCTCGGAGGTGCCGTCGAAGATCAGGTCGTCGTTGCCGCCGACGAGGTTTACGAAGATCAGCGGTCGCGCGTGCTTCTTCGCGATCGCCGCGAGCATGCGCGGCCGCGCGTGGCGCTTCTTGAGCGTGAACGGCGAGGCCGCGATGTTCACCAGAACGTCCGCGCCCTCCGCGACGCAGTCCGTCACCGGATTGCTCGGATAGAAGCGGCGCAGCGCGCAGTCATCGTTCCAAGCGTCTTCGCAGATCAAGACGCCGATCCGTGCGCGCGCACCGTTTGCCTCGAGCTCGAACGTCATCGGCAAGTTGCCGGGCTCGAAGTAACGGTCCTCGTCGAACACGTCGTAGCTGGGCAGCAGCCGTTTGTGGAACACCTGCGCGATCACGCCGCCGCGCAAGAGCGCGACCGCGTTGTACAAGCGATCCTCGCGGCGCTCGACGAAGCCCACCAGCATGCTGAGCTCGAGCGGGGCTTCGGCGGCGAGCGCTTGCAGCTCGCGCGTGTTGGCCGCGACGAACGCGGGCCGGTCGAGCAAGTCGCGCGGCGGATAGCCGCAGAGCGTGAGCTCCGGGAAGATCGCGAGCGCTGCGCCTTCGCGCGTTGCGCGTTGCGCTGCGTCTAAACAGCGCGCGCGGTTGCCGTCGAAATCGCCGACGGTGGTATCGATCTGGCAAAGCGCGAAGCGAAGCTCGGTGCTCATGATGCTCGCAGGATCTAGCACGCCTGAGTCGGCTATTGAGCCATCGCAGGAGAGTGCTGCGCGTCGCCAGGCGTGATCACGATCAGCTGGTAATCGCCGACCTGCAGGTCGGGTGGAATGCCGAACGAGCCGGCGAAGCGGCCGTCTTTTCCAGTCACTGAGACACCGAGCAACATGCGGTCGCGGCGCGCCTTGGCAGCAAACGAAACCTCGACGCGCAGGCCCGCGACGCCCTGCCCGCTCGGCTCGGCGATGATGCCGCTGACGTCGAGCTGCAGGCCGCGCAACACGCTGGCGCTCGGCGGATCGAGCCGGACGAAGAGCGGAGTCCGCGTATCCAAACGACCATTCGCGGTCGGCGTGCTCGTCGCGCTCGGCGTGCCCAAGAACGCGATGCTGGATGCACCGCTGCCGCTGTCCGCGGGTGGCAGCCAGCGACCTTGCAGCGCGGCGTCGTCCGGCTTGCGCACGCCCTGCGTCGTGCGGCCGAGCTGCGAGTAGCTGGCTTCATAGGCCGCGGGACGCGGCAACGTGTCGCGCTCCTTCGGTTGATAGAGCGGCTCATCGTTCGCGTTGTGTGCGGTCAAGCCGTGCGCAGCACCGCCGAGATCGATCCGCCGGTAGCCGAGCTGCGGCAGCTTCACCTCGACGAACGAGTGGGCTTCATTCTGAACGAACCGCGCCGGGATGCCGAGCGCGTGCGCGAGCACCACAAAACCGTAGGCGCGGTGCCGGCACACGCCTTTTTTTCCGCGCACCAGGTCGGCGAGCACATCGCCGGTGTCGTTCGGAGGCTCGCGCGATTCTTCGAACGCGCGGAAGTGCGCGGTCAGCGCGTGGACCGCCGCACGCAGATCCATCTCGCTGCGAACGCCGATCTCGGCGGCGAGCTGGAGCGCGCGCCGGCGCAGACCGGGATCGATCGCCTGCGCTTGTGCCGCGAGCGCATCGACGCGCGCGTTTGGAATCTCGCCTGCGAAGTACGCGGCCGGCGCATCGGTCAGGAACACGATCCGCACCGGCGACGACGGAATCGCCGCGCTGTCGAGCACCGCAAAGAAGTTATCCGCAGCGTCGCGCTCGATGTGCACGGGGACCACCGGATCCGCCGTGAGCGAGAGGATGCGCGACTCCGGCGAGACCGACGGCAGCGGCAGCACGCGCCCGCGCGTGAAGTCGAGCGCGACCTGACCCCAGAAGCGATCGCGCGGCCGCGGATCGGGCGCGGCGGAGCTCGCGCCTTCGACCGGCACCGCGCGGCGACGCGGATCGGCGATCGCGAGCACGGGTACGCTGATCGTGTTCGGGCGCGCCGGGCTCATCCGAGTCGCATCGAGGCTCGTCACGCGCTTGAACGGCGCGATCACCGGCGTGAACGTCTCGTAGTAATCGAGCGTGCCTTCGAGCTGGGTTTGACGATCGGGCGTGAACGTCGGCGAGCGCTGACCGGGCTGCTCGCCGAGCGCGCCATCGCCGGGCTGCGCGACCATCGCCGGCATGTCATCGGCGAGCGCTTGCAGCGCAGGCGAGCTCAAGACCTCACCGTCCTGCTCGATCGCGATCGGCTCCGCGCTGCCTTCGGATAGGACCAGCAGCGGCTCATCGGGATCGATGTCGGGCACGTGCTCGTGCAGCACCGGCGCCTGTGCGCGCGCGCCCCCGACGCTCAACGCGCCCAGCATGCTCAGCGCGCCGAGCACGATCGAGCCTGCGCCGCAAAACCTAGAATCCCGAGCGACCACGCTGCTGTTTGTAGCGCGAATGGCCGCCCCGCCACGATGCCAGTATGCTAACGCACCCGCGCCGCCGGAAGTCCGGGCCGGCCCGGCCAGCCGCGCGCTGAGCTAGCACCCTATGGTTTTCTCCGTCCTGGTCGGCATCTTCGGCATCTCGTTGCTCGTGATCGTCCACGAGACTGGTCACTACCTTGCGGCGCGCGCCTTCGGGATGCGGGTCACGCGCTTCAGCATCGGGCTCGGGCCGACGCTCTTCAGCTACACGCCGAAGGGCAGCCCGACCACGTTCCAAGTCTGCGCGATCCCGTTCCTCGCGTACGTGATGATCGCGGGCATGAACCCGACCGAGGAGATCGATCCCAAGGACCCCGGCCTCTTTCCGAACAAGAGCGTGATCGCGCGCATCGTCACGATCTTCGGCGGGCCGTTCGCCAATTACCTGGCCGCTTCGCTGATGGTGTTCGGCATCGCGTTGTTCGCGTGGCGCGAAGAGGTACCGACCGAGCCGATGGAGATCGCGACGGTCGCGCCCGGCTCACCCGCCGCGCTTGCGGGCCTGCGCGAAGGCGACATCGTGCTCGAGAGCGACGGCCGCCGGATCCAGAACGTGAACAACTTGATCGCGATCACCAAGGACCGCGCCGGTAAGCCAACGGTCTACGTCGTGCAGCGCGAGGGCAAGCGGCTTGCCCCCTTGACCATCACGCCCAAGCGCGACGGCGACCGCGGGATCATCGGCGTGACCGCCAAGACCAAGCTGATCCCCAAGAGCCTACCGATCAGCGAAGCGGCGTGGACCGCGATCGTGCTCCCGTACAAGTTCTCCGTGGACAACCTGGTCGGCATCGCGGGCTTGTTCAAACAGCGCACGACCGAAGGCATCACGGGCCCGATCGGCATGGGCAAGATGGTCGCCCAACAAGCCGAAAAGGGCTTTCTGCCGTTCGTTAATATCCTCGTGCTGATCTCGACCGCGCTCGGGCTCTTCAACCTGCTGCCGTTCCCCGCGCTCGACGGCGGGCGCCTCGTGTTTCTCGGCTACGAGCTGATCACGCGCCGGCGCCCCAACGAGCGCTTCGAGACCGCCGTTCACACCGTCGGAATTTTATTCCTGCTCGGCGTGCTCGCGCTGGTCACGCTGCGCGACGTCGTCGGGTGACTCTCTCTGAGCTTGCTGGGGGTTGACCCCGGACGCGTGGGCATGGAACGGATCCCGCCCATGTCGAAGCAAGCCAAGGTTCTCTTTTGCGCCGCAGCGCTCGTGCTCGGCGCAACCAGCAGCATCGCCCTCTCGCAGCCTAAGAACGCGCCTGCACCCGTTGCAGCGAGCGGCAATGCCATTCGTGTGGCGCCCGCGCCGGTAGCCGCAGCTCCCGAGCTGAGCGCGGCTGAGGTCGCGCGGCGCAGCCAGAAGGTCGTTGAGATCGCAGGCGGCAACGGCGTCACGGTCGGCGACTTGGAAGACGCGATGGCGCGCCAGAGCCCGGTGCTGCGCAAGCGCTTCACCGATCCGGCCGAGCTGAAGGACTTGGTCGAGAAGACCTCGCGCTTCGAGCTGCTCGCAGCGGAAGCCGAGAAGCGTGGCTACGGCAGTAAGCCCGAGGTCGCGCAAACCGTGAAGCAAAACTCGGTGCAAGCGCTGATGAAGGCGGACTTCGACGAAGAGAAGCTCGCGCAAGCAGTGACCGACGCCGAGGTCAAGGCGTACTACGACGAGCATCTCAGCGAGTACGAGCGGCCCCCGATGATGCGCGCGAGCCAGATCGTGGTGGCGACGGTCGAGGAGGCCAAGAAGCTGCTGGTCGAAGCCAAGGCCGCTGACCTGCGCGCGTTCCGCACGCTCGCGCGCCAGCACAGCATCGACCAAGCGACCAAGCTGCGCGGCGGCGACCTCCAATACTTCGACCCCAAGGGCAAGGCACAGCCCGGCGGCGAGGTCGTGGTCAGCGAAGCGTTCGCGAAGGCGACCAGCGCGCTCAAGGCAGTCGGCGACGTCGCGGCGAATCCGATCAAGGTCGAAGGCGGCTTTGCGATCGTGAAGCTGACCGGCGAGCGGCCGGCGATCTCGCGCAAGCTGAGCGAGGTCGCAGACGCGATCCGTACGCGCATCGTGCGCGCGCAGCGCCAGACCGCGATCGACGCGTTCGTCGCCCAGCTGCAAGAGCAGGTGAAGCCCGAGCTGCACGCTGAGCGGACCGCAGCGATCGTGCTCGAGAGCGGCGATCTCAAGGGGCCCGGCGTGCCACCCGGCTTCCCGCACGACCGCATGCCCGGCAACCATCCGCAGCTCCCGCGACCCGGCTCGACGCAACCGGGATCGATGCAGCCGCCTCACGCACCCGGTGAAGCGCCGCCCGAAGCGCCTGAAGCGCCGCCCGAAGCGCCCGAAGAAGCCGCGCCTCAGTGAGCGGTCGCGTCAGCTGTAGCCGCTGATCAGCGCGCGGCTGAGCGCGTAAAAGCCGTCGACGGATAAGAACAAGAGCAGCTTGAGCGGCAGCGCAACGGCCGCGGGGCTCACGCTCGTCATCGCGAGCGCGCTCAGCACGCTCGCGATCACCAGATCCAGGATCAAGAACGGCAGCAGCAGCAAAAAGCCGATCTGCAACGCTTCCTTGAGCTCGGTGATCAAGAACGCGGGCAGCACGACCAGGAAGTCCGAGGCCGCGACCGGATACTGCGCATCGCGCGCCTTCGCGAGCTCGACGAAGAGCGCGCGCTCGCGCTCGCCCGAGTTGCGCTCGAGAAACTTTCGCAGCGGCTCCTTCGCGAGCTGGATCGCTTCGAGCAGGCTCGCTTGTTGCGCACCCGCGATCGGTGCGTGCAGATCGAGCTGCGCGAGCGGGACCGCGGCGACTTGCGAAGCTTCGCGCGCGACCGGCGCCATCACGTAGACGCTGAGCAACGCCGCCAGCGCGGTCACGACGGCGCCCGAAGGCACGCCGCTCGCGCCGAGCGCGTTGCGCAAGAGCGAGAGCACCACCGACGCCTTTACGAAGCTGGTGCCGACCATGAGCAGCAGCGGGACGACGCCGAGCGCCGCGAGCAGCAGCACGGTCGACAACGTCGGCGTCAGGCTCACGGCGCCTCCCCGGGCGAAAGCGGCGACGTCGCGGGAACTGCGGTGTCGGCCGCAAGCTCAGCGAGCAGCGTCGGCGCCGCGCCGTCACCGCAACCGATCAAGAAGGTGCGCGCGCCCGCACGGACTACGTAGAGACTCTTGCGCGGCTCGAGCGCGACGCGCTGCACGATCTCGAGCGGACCGTGCGAACGCCCCGCCGAGTGCTTGCCGAACGCGCGCAACGCGAGGAACCCGAGCCCGAGCGCCCCAAGCAACGCGAGCACGCTACGCGCAAAGTCCCAGAGATAACCGCTCAGCATGCTTTGGCCCCCCGGCCGGTTCGCGTCCGATTTGGACGCGATAGCG
>JAYUYY010000269.1:0-2483 GCA_043752225.1 Sandaracinaceae bacterium
GACCGTCGGCTCGCCGACTGCGGCCAGCGCGTAGCAATGGCCGCCCTCGAGCATCAAGCGTCGGGCTTGTTGGCTTTGCTCCGGCAGCACACCGAGCAATGCGCCGCCGACCGGCGTGTAGCCGAGCGCGGCAAGCCGGGATGCGACGGATGCCATCTCGACCTCGAGCGGAGGGCCCTCGGGCTCGGGCCCGACGTCCATCGGGCTCGGTCGCGGTGTGCCCGCATGCCGGCAGGCTTGCATCGCGGGCTCGAGCGCATCGACCGTCGCGGGCGCTGCCCAAAGCGGTACCAAGTGCAGCTCGCCTTCGCCGTCGAGCATGCGGACCTCGACGTTCACCACGCGGCCCGCGCGTCCGCAGTAACGGGCGTAAGCGTGCGCGTCGCGGCTGTCGTCTTGAGCAAGCACGCGTCCACTCGACGCGTAGATGGTGAGGCCGAGCCGGTGCACCTGCCGATGGCCGAATGCCAGGAAACCCATGCAGCCGTTGGCCGGCAGCGCGTACGTACGCAGTCGCTGATCGCCGGGCAGCAAGAAGTCCACGACCGGCTCGCCGTAGACCTTTGCGCCCTGACGTCGCGCGGCGAGCGTGACCGATTGCACGCACGCCGCGAGCGAGCCCGTGCTGACGGGCTCTTTGGCCGAGGCGAGCTGGGGGCGCGCCAGCACGCTTACGAGAACGCCGATCGCGAGCGCAAACGTCGAAGGCCTTGCGCGTGCGCTTCGGGCGATGGGTGCGAGTCGCAAGGCGCGTCGCGTCGGGTGCTGGCCAACTGCTCGCCGCATAGGTGCGTTTGCGAGGGTAGCTCGCGCGCACTCAAAGAACCGCGCTCGTGGACTGCTGGCAAAGCGCGCTGGGCGAAGGAAAATCGTTTTGCCACCTTTCACGTTGACGTCGCCCCAACCCCGGCCTTAGGAGATTGTTGCGATTCCCGGTAGGGTTTTGTAGATATCTCCGCCGGGGCCTTTTAGGCCGCGCTTGCCGGGCTTTTCGCTGCCATGAAGCTTTCAAACAAGACGCGTTACGGCATCCAAGCGATGTTCGACCTCGCGTATCACACGGAGGGGCGGGCCGCGCAGATCAAAGACATCTGCGAGCGGCAGGGCATCCCGGCGCGGTTCCTCGAGCAGGTCTTTCAAGATCTCAAGCGCGCAGGCCTGGTGCGCAGCAAGCGCGGGCCGCGCGGTGGCTACGAGCTCGCGAAGACGCCGGCCGAGGTTCGCTTGGGCGATGTGATCCGCGCGATCGAAGGCGCGATCGCGCTCGGCGCGTTCGAGGTAAAAACGCGCTCTGCAAGCCACGAAGTGCTGCGCAGCGCGCTCGGGCTCCTGTCGCGAAATGTCGAAGCGTGCTTTGACGCGATCACGCTCTCGGATCTGTGCGCGAGCGCCGAGCGCGAAGGCGTCTCGCGCTCACCCTCGCCTCGCTACGTGTACGCCATCTGAAGGTCTGAAGGTCCGCACCATGTCCGCGCCGATCATCGACAGCATCTTGGATCTCATCGGAAGCACGCCGCTCGTGCGCGTGCGCAGCGCCCAGAGCGCGGGCAGCGCCGCGGTTTGGGCGAAGTGCGAGCAGCTCAATCCGGGCGGCTCGGTCAAAGACCGGATTTGTCTCGCGATGCTCGACGCGGCCGAGCGCGAAGGCGTGATCAAGAAGGGGTCGGTGATCGTAGAGCCGACTTCGGGCAACACCGGGATCGGGCTTGCGCTCGTGTGCGCGGTGCGCGGTTTCAAGCTGGTGCTGACGATGCCGGAGAGCATGTCGCTCGAGCGCCGCGCGCTGCTCAAGGCGTATGGCGTCGAGATCGTCCTGACGCCGGCCGAGCAGACGATGGATGGCGCGATTGAAGCCGCGCGCGAGATCGCGCAAAAGCGCGGCGCGTTCATGCCGATGCAGTTCGAGAACGGCCGCAATCCCGACGTCCACTTCGCGACCACTGCGGTCGAGATCCTCGAGGCGATGGGCAGCGATACGGTGGATGCCCTGGTCGCTGCGGTCGGGACCGGCGGCACGATCAGCGGCACCGGCAAGCGGCTCAAGCAGCACAACCCGCAGACGCGCGTGATCGCGGTCGAGCCCGAGACCAGCCCCGTGATCAGCGGCGGCGAGCCGGGACCGACGAAGATCCAAGGCATCGGTGCGGGCTTCGTGCCGAAGAACTATCACCCCGCGGTCGTGGACGAGATTCGCCAGGTGAGCGACCGCGATGCCTACGAGATGAAACGCAAGCTCGCTCGCGAAGAAGGCCTGTTGGTCGGTATCAGCGCCGGCGCCAATGCACATATCGCGGGCCAAGTCGCGCGCGAGCTCGGCGCAGGTCGCAACGTCGTGACCGTGCTCTGTGATACCGGCGAGCGATACTTCAGCCTCGACGAGTACTTTACATGAGCGTTTTGATCAGCGAGGCGAAGGCGAGTCTCGCGGCCGCGCGTGTCCTGGTGGTGGGCGCGGGCGGGCTGGGTTGCCCGGTTGCTACGAT
>JAYUYY010000270.1:0-2482 GCA_043752225.1 Sandaracinaceae bacterium
AAGGCCGGCTTCAAGCTCGGCTCTTGAGCGCGCGCCGATCGAGCGATTCGCCGGGCGCAGCTTGCGCTCGTGCTTGCAGCTCCCCATGAGATAGCGAACGCTGGGACGCCGCTCGTCGAGGCGGCTGTCGCTCGTTGCCGCTAGCCCCGCGTACGCAATTCAATGCCGACTAGCCCCAAGAGTCAGCGCCGCCTCGAAGGCGTGATCGATGCGGTGGCCGAGAGCTACGCGCAGGGCCGGCCGATCGACAGCCTCGAGAGCACGGCGCTGCCCAACCAGCGTAAGATCGTCGAGGCGCTCTCGCAGCTCGAGCACGTCGCGTACATGGGGTTTTACTCCACGCGCGTGCTGTCCTCGGAGAACCTCCGACTGCACATCGCCGAGCACCTGCAGTTTGCCTCGAACATCCTGGTCGAGCAGATCGCGCGCGCTCTCTCCTACAAGCGGCGCGGCGGCGGGATGCCCGGGCCAGACGAGATCGAGTGGAGCGAAGATGCCGTGATGGGCATGCTCGAGCAGGTGCCGCGCTTGCGCGAGCTGCTCTCGCTCGACGTGCACGCTGCGTACGAGGGCGATCCCGCCGCGACCAGCATCGAAGAGATCATCTTCAGCTACCCAGCGATTCAGGCGATCACCGTCTATCGCATCGCGCACGAGCTGCACTTGCGCGACGTGCCGATGGTGCCGCGCATCATGGCCGAGCACGCGCACAGCAAGACCGGCATCGAGATCCACCCGGGCGCGACGATCGGCAAAGGTTTCTTCATCGACCACGGCACCGGCGTCGTGGTCGGCGCGACCTCGGTGATCGGCGACAACGTGAAGCTCTATCAAGGCGTGACGCTCGGCGCGCTGTCTGTGCCGCGCTGCCGCGATGGAGCGTTCTCGACGGCACTGGTGACGAAGCGCCACCCGACGTTGGAAGACGGCGTCACGATCTACGCCGGCGCGACGATCCTAGGCGGCGCGACGGTGATCGGGCGCGGCGCGGTGATCGGCGCCAACTGCTGGATCACGCGCTCGGTCGCGCCCGACACGCGCGTCACGTTCTCGACGCTCGACGATCAAGGCACCGATCGCCAAACCTTCGACACGCCACCACCACCTCGTTAATTATCGGGGGAACGTGCGCCGTTCCCCCGCCCGTTGGGCAAAGCCCAACGGGCCCCACCCCTTCACGAGGTGAGCGAAGCTCACGCGCCAAGCCGACGCGTAGTTAGTCAGTTGGCTAGTCGGCGCTCAGACTTCTTCGCGCTTGCGAGACTTCGCTGTGGCCTTCTCGGGGTCCATCGCATCGATGTCGCGGATCAGCGATTCGAGCGCGGCCGACACGCGACCCACGCGCGCTTCGGTGAGGCCCAAGATCTGCGGCAGTAGGCCGAGCAAGCGCGTCGCGGTCGCGCGCGCGCGTTGCGGCACTTCGTCTGTCTCGGTCGTCTTCGGCCGCAGCAGCGGTCCGAACTCACCGCGCAGCTCCGGCAAGCTACGACCTTCTTCAAACACAGCGGCGCGCAGCTTCTCCATCACTTCGGGTGCTGCGTCGAGGCGCTTGCCCGCGCTCTCTTCGCGGCCGATCGCGCGCGCGAAATAGTCGACCGTGTCGAAGCTCGGCGTCTCGTGACGCGCACGCCCGGGCTCGAGCACGTCGGGCGCATAGCGCTGCACGGTGCCGAAGGACAAGAGCAGCTTGTCGACGGTGCCCGAGCGGATCGAGAGCTCCTTCTGACAGTACTCGTGCAGATCGGTGTAGCCCCAGCGCTCGAAGCCGCGGCGATTCTGCAGCTCGGAGAGCGCGGTCGCGAGCTCGAGCCACGAGCGCTTGAAGCGTTGCGCGCAGCGCACGAGCGTAAGGCGCATCGGGTCATCGCCCGTGTGCTCGAGTTGATCGGCAAGCGTTTCGAGTCGGTCGTGGCTACGTGGCACGCCGGGCTTATACAATGGATATGCGCGTCACGATCGAGAGAGCAACGCGCTCAGCTGCGCGCGTTGCTCAGGGCTCCAATCGATCGGCAAATCTAGCAGCTTTTGCCCGAGCGCGCGGTACAGCGCGAGCAAGTCTGGAGATCGCGCGAGCGCCGAAAGGTGCCGCTCCAGCGTGCCGACGTCGGCGCGCGCGATCGGCCCGGTGAGCGCAGCTTCGAGCGGCAAGCGTTCGATCGCGTGGGCCGCGCCGACCGTGAGCGGTGCGAGCGCTTGGCGTGCGAGCGCAGCGGGCAAGCCCGCGAGCTGCCACGCTTGTGCGGCCGCGGCATGCAGCGCGATCACGTAGTTGCTGCTCAGCACGGCCGCAGCGTGATAGGCGGCGCGATCGACACCGGCGAGCTGCACGCTGTTCGCGCCGAGCGCTGCACACGCGTGCTCGAGCCACGCGAGTAGCTCTGCGTCGCTCGCTTCGATCCCGATCGCGATGCTCGCGAGCTTGCTCGGATCGCCGAAGCGCTCCGGAAAGGTTTGCAGCGGATGAAGGCAACCGATCGCTGCG
>JAYUYY010000271.1:0-2482 GCA_043752225.1 Sandaracinaceae bacterium
CGAGAGTACGCTCGCTTTTCCTGGCAATCCGCGCCATGCGGCTGCCCTCGGCTGGCTCGATGCGGTACCTAGCGTGCGGGTGATGGTGCGGATGCGGGCGTGGGTGACGCTCGCAGATCGGAGTGGGCGATGCGGTTGTGCACGACGCGCTTTGCGCGGTGGGGTGGTTTGTTCGCGGGCTTGGCGGTCGCGGCGTGCGCGGCGGATCCCGAGGGGTCGGGTCGCGGTGGCGGCGCAGCGGGCGTTGGTGTGAGCGGTGCGGGCAGTGCAGGCGCTACGCAAGCCGGCATGAGCGGTGCGGGCGACGGTTCGTTCGGCAATCCGACGCAGGGCATCGTCGATCCCGGCCTCGGGATGATGATGCTGCCGATCGCGACGCCGGACGGCGGTGAGTGCGGCGCAACGTCGATGCAAGCCGAGCAAGTCACCGTCACCGAAGAGATTGAGGTGATGGAAGAAGTCACCTCGCGCTCGCCGGTCGCCATCTTTTTGATGCTCGATCAGTCGGGCAGCATGATCTTCCTGTGGCCCGGCGCGGTGAACGCGATCAACGCGTTCGTGAGCGCGCCGGAATCCGCGGGCATCGACGTCGCGATTCAATACTTTCCGATCGCGGCCGGCGCGACGTGCGACGGGACCGGCTATGCGACGCCCGAGGTCATGCCCGGCCGCTTACCGGCGCACGCCACCGCGATCAGCAACTCGCTCGGATTGCACGCACCGTTCGGCAGCGGCACGCCGATCGAAGGCGCGCTGCGCGGCGCAACGCAGTTCTGCGCGGGCTTTCAAGCGACCAATCCCGACGAGAAATGCGTCGCAGTCCTGATCACAGATGGCGCGCCGTCGGGCTGCAACCACGACTTCGCAGCGCTCGCCCAGATCGCGGGCGACGCGAACACCACGAGCGAGGTGCTCACGTACGCGGTGGGCCTCGCGGGCTCCGACTTCAACCTGCTCGATCAGATCGCGATGAGCGGCGGCGCGATCGACTGCAACACCGGGGCGCCCACGTTTGCGTGCGACGTCACGGCAGGCTCGATGCTGCTCGTCGACGCGCTCAACCAGATCCGCGACACCGTGACGACGATCGAGACGCGCATCGAAACCGTGACGATGATTGTCGAGACGCCGCTGCCCTGCGAGTGGCAGCTGCCCGCCTCGACCGGAGCAGGCACGTTCGATCGCGACAAGGTCAACGTGCAGCTCTCGTCGGCGAGCGCGAGCACCGTGCAGCTCGGCAACGTCCCGAGCGAAGCGCAGTGCGCCGCCAACGGCTGGCGCTACGACGACCCCGCCGCACCGGCGCGCATCATCGCGTGTCCGGAGACCTGCGAGCTGATCCAATCCACGGCGCAAGCGAAGGTGGACATCCTGCTCGGCTGCGAGACCGTCGTGCTGGAGTGATCGCCGCGTCTGCATCGACCCACTAGCCCCCGCTCACACGGAAATAGGGGACCGCGGAAATAGGGGACGGTCCCGTGCTTCGTAGAAGATGGATTCGGTGCGCGGATCCGTTTCCAGACGTGCTAGTGCGATCGACATGTCTCTGTCCGAGCTCGACATGAATGCGTTGCGCGATGCCAAGCTCCGGCTCGAGAGCCCGAGCCTCGCGATCAAGATCAGCAATCTTATCGGCACGCCGCTCGAAAAGGGCCTCGCGCTCTTGCCGCCGGGTTGGTCCGACAACGTTGCGGAAGCAACGCAAGTGGCGCTGCTCAAGGGCATCCAGCTCGTCACCACGACGTTCGAAGAAACGGGTCCGGTGGCCGCGAGCAATTGGCTGCACAAGGTGCTTGCGACCACTTCCGGCGCTGCCGGTGGTGCGTTCGGCCTCGCGGCGTTGCCGCTCGAGCTACCGGTCTCGACCGGCGTGATGCTGAGGTCGATCGCAGACGTCGCGCGCAGTGAAGGCGAGCCGCTCCGATCGGCGGAGACGAAGCTCGCGTGCCTCGAGGTGTTCGCGCTCGGCGGCAAGTCGAGCGCCGATGACGGTGCCGACACGGGTTACTTCGCAGTGCGCGCCGCGCTCGCACAGGCCGTGGCGAAGGCCGCCGAGCACATCGCAAAGGGCGGCGTGGTGGACGCGACCGCGCCTGCGATCGCGCGGCTCGTCGTTCAGCTAGGCGCGCGCTTCGGCGTGACCGTCTCCAACAAGGTCGCCGCACAAGCGATCCCGATCCTCGGCGCAGTCGCCGGCGCGACCGTGAACTACGTGTTCATCGATCACTTTCAAGATATGGCGCGCGGCCACTTCGTGGTGCGGCGCTTGGAGCGAACGTACGGTGCGGCGTTGATTCGCGCGCAGTACGACGCGGCTCGCGTCTGAGTCCGCCGAGCGGACCACGATGCTGCGCAGAACATTTGCTCAGAATCGTCGCGAGTGGACGACGAGCTACCGCGCGTGACTCGCGCTATCCGCGGCTGCGGAAGTGATGGGTGTCACAGCGATGTTTCCCCTTCGCTGTCTTCATGAGTTGGCTGA